>JAFEBB010000033.1 GCA_018266075.1 Deltaproteobacteria bacterium
CGCGCTCGGCTTCTTCGCGCTCGGCGGTCTCGCGGGCGACGCGCTCGGCTTCTTCACGCTCGGCCTGCTCGCGGGCGACGCGCTCGGCTTCTTCGCGCGCGGCCGTCTCGCGGGCGATGCGCTCGGCTTCTTCACGCTCGGCCGTCTCGCGGGCGATGCGCTTGGCTTCCTCGCGCGCCAGCGCCTCGGCGCGCTCGCGGGCCTCGCGCTCTTCGGCGTCGCGGGCGAGGGCTTCGGCGCGCTCGCGGGCCTCGCGCTCCTCGGCCTCTGCCTTCGCGCGCTGCTCGGCCAGAATTCGCTTGGCCTGCTCCTCCAGCCGGGCGATCTCCTCCTGCTGCCGACGCTCCTCTTCGGCGCGCTCGCGCTGGCGGGCCTGGAGAGCCTCGCGGGCGGCCTGCTCGACCTCTTCGACGCGCGCCGCTTCATCGCGCGCGAGCCGCTCCGCGTCGCCGCGATCAGCTTCGGTCTCGAGCCAGCGCGCCCGCGCATGGATGTCGGCATCGACCTCCGCGGCCTGGGCAGCCTCGGCGCGCAGGACGGACTCGGCGTAGGCCGCCTTGTGCATCGCAGCGGCCATGTCGATGACAGGGGCGGTGCGCTCGCCCTGCGTGGCCGCCTCCAGGCTCGCCGAAAAGGCGTCGTGCTCTTCCCAGGCTTGCGAGTGCGCGGCCTGGGTCGCCTCCTGCTGGGCGCGCAGCTTCTCCTGCTCACGCGCCTGCCGGAGCTCGATGTAGCGCTCCTCTTCGACCAGCCGCTCGCCCTCGAGATCCTGGAGCTGCGCCGTGGCGCTCTCCAGCTGGCGCTGCTGCTCCGCGTGGAGCCGCTCAGCCTCGCGCGCGACCTGCAGCGCGAGCGCAGCCTGTTTCTCGGCCTCGGCCTTCTTCCGCAGCGCGTCGGCTTCGGCAGCGAGGTCCACGGCCGTGACCAGCTCGAGCTCGATGAGCAGCGCCACCAGCGCGCGCGCGCGCTCCGCGGGAAGACCCGACTCGCGTGCGAAGTCGCTCGCGGTCATGCCCGGACGCAGGAGCTCCAAGGCCTTGCGCTCGTCGTCGCGCAGACGCAGCGCGGGCACGGCGCCTTCGAGCGCGGAGTTCAGCCGCGCGGCGTGCGCGCCCAGGCTCTCCACCAGCGCCTGCGTGCGCGGCTGGCCGCTCGGCAACGCGAGCGCATCGAGGAGGGCGCGCTCGGGCGAGAGCCGCACCTTCGACGACGGGGGCAACGGCTCGGGCTTGAACTCGACTTCGCCCGCAGTCAGCGCCCCCAGCGCCTCGAGGTTGCGCTCCTCCTGCAGCTCGAGCGCCTCTTGCAGCCGGTCCTCGCCAAGCACGCCGGTCTTCACCAGCGCCTGCTCCAGCGGCACGCCGCCGTAGACCTCTTCCAGCGCGCGATCCAGCGCGAGCTCGTCGAGCCAGCCCAGCTCGAGCAGGAGCTGGGGCAGCGGGCGATAGCCGGCGGAGAGCACGGTGCCTGCAGGTCGGCCCTCGGAGAGGTAGAGCCGGTTCACCGCGCCGCCGGACTTGAACGTCACGCAGCCCGTGGCGCGTGCGTCGCGGGCCCAGGTGAGCACGTGGGCGAGCGGCGCATCTTCAAGGCGGCCCTGTGGGGCGGCTGGTCGGGGTACGGCCACGGCCGGAGTCTACCGGGAGGTGGCCCCTACGCCAAAGTTTGCGGTCACTTGGCGCAGGGCCTCGTAGGTGACGATTCCGGCGCAGGTGGAGAGGTTCAACGATCGACGGTCGGCCAGCATGGGCACGGCGTACACATCTGCCGGCCGCGCCTCGAGGATTCGCTTGGGCAGGCCCTCCGTCTCGGAGCCGAAGAGCAGGTAGTCGCCTGCCTGGTAGGGCGCGGCCACGTAGCTCTTCTCGCCGCGCGCGCTGAACAGGTGCAGCCGCTTGGTGCCGTGCTCGGCGAGGAACGCCTCGAGGTCGGGGTAGAGCCGCTCGAAGACGTGCGCCCAGTAGTCCAGCCCGGCGCGCTTGAGCTCGGCGTCGGCGATGGAGAACCCCAGCGGGCCAACCAGGTGCAGCCGCGCGCCCGTGCAGGCGCAGAGCCGCGCGATGTTGCCCGTGTTCGGCGGGATGCGCGGCTCCACGAGCACCACGTTGAGCGGCGGCGTCGGCGGCGTGAGGACGACGGACATGCCGAGCTTGTACACGAAATCGGAAGACGCGCCTGCGACCCGCGCTATCGTGTGGCGCACGGAAGGGGAAAACATGAATCTCATGCGCGCGTCGATTCTGGTGGTTGGGCTGGTCTTCGCCGTCGGTTGCTCCGGCAATGGCGGCGGCAGCTCGGGCAGCAACGGTGCGGGAAGCAGCGGCGGCTCGGGAAGCACCGGCGGAACGAGCGGCGCGGTGAACTTCAACCCGTCGTACGAGCTCGTGCACGTCAACGTTGGGCACGACTCCTCGACGAACACCGACTTCGTGACCGGGGCTTCGTTCATGGTCACGGACTTTGCGGTCACGTGCGCGGACTTCCCCGCCGGGTCCGCCAATCTGCAGCACCTTCCGGACCTCTCCAACCACACCCTCACGTTCGAGGTGGATCACGAGGCCGACGGCGGAAGCGGCCAGACTCACCTTGGGCCCGGCACTTATCCGGGCATCGGCGCTGGCTCGGTGCCGCCCGAGGGCAACTTTGCCCAGGGCACGATGAATTACAACGCCACGGGTTACATCACCGCCAACGGCGGAAGCGTGACGCTCTCGCAGCTGGATCCTTCCGGCGCTGCGGGAAGCTACACCCTCAACATGACGGACGGGTCGAGCGCGGCGCCGGTCACCGTCTCGGGCTCGCTGGCTTCGCCGACGCTGTGCCCCTGATCGATCGCGATGCGCTACCGCTGGGTCAACGCGAGCAAGCAGGACGCCGTCATCGCCACGGACGCCGAGCGCGCCGACACCTTCGGCTCGCGCTTCAAGGGCCTTCTCGGCCGCGACAGCCTCGCCGAGGGCGGCGGCCTGCACATCGAGCCGTGCAACTCGATCCACATGTTCTTCATGAAGTTCGCCATCGACGTGCTGTTTCTCGATGAGGACTTGAAGGTCGTGCGCGCCATCAGCGGCATCAAGCCCTGGCGCGTGACGCGTGTGTATCCCGACGCCGCGTCGGTTCTCGAGTTGCCGGTGGGCGTGATCGCTCGGACGGGCACCGTCTCGGGCGATCAGCTCACGTCGCAGCCGGTGACATGATCGCGTTTGCGACGCAGGCGGTGCGCGAGCTGGGGACCAACTGGTGCCCTGAGGTGGCTTCGACGCTGTCGGTGCGCGATCGCCTCTTGTTCGCCGTGTGCCAGATCTACGATGACCAAACGCCGGTGCGCGAGTCCGCTCGGGCAATCATGGCCGAGCTCGATTCGGCTCACGCCGAGCGCGTGGATCTCGAGAGGTGCTTCACGCGTGTGAATCTCCGCCTCCAAGCGCACCTGGCCGCCTGCCACCAGCCGATGGGGGGTGGCGCGAGCCTCATCGCTGCGAGCGTCAACGCCAACGGAAGAGCAATGCTTGCGCATGTAGGCGAGGTGACGGCGTTTCGCGTGCACGACGGCGGAGTGGAGCGCCTCTGCATTCCGCATACGCTTGAAGACGAGCGAAAGCAGCGATCGCTTCCAGATTGGAACGTCTCGCGCGTGCTCCTGAGATCACTCGGCTCTCCGAACTGGCGGCCCGACGTCGTCACATTCGAGCTCGTGCCGGGCGATCGGTTGGCCCTGATGACTCGCGAGGTCGCCGATGTGACGCCGCACGGAATTCGCGCGGAGATCTTGCGCGGTCCGCTGGAGATCGCGGCGCAGAAGCTCGTCGACGCGCTGCCGCACAATCGCGTGGGCGCCTGCGTGGTCGTGAACTTCGAAGCCTAGCGCGCGGTGTTCGTCCTAAGTCGCACGGCGCCGTGCAGCTTCTCGCCGTCCGCGAGCTCGCCCGAGATGAGCGCGCCATCCACGAGCTCGGCCGTACCCGGGACCTTGCCATTCACGGCCGCGTTCGGCCCGAGCCGCGCGCCTTGCTCGATGATCGCGTTCGGGCCGATCCACACCGGCGGGATCACGCTCACGCCACGCGCGACCTTGGATCCGTGCTGCTGCCAGATGCCCCCACGCGAGGGCGGCCAGAGCGGGCTCACGCCCGGGAACTTGTTGAAGTCGAGCGCGCCGTGCAGCAGCTCGGCCTGTGTCGAGATATATCTCGCCGGCGTCCCCAGGTCCGACCAGTAGCCGCTCTGCACCACGTGCCCGTGCACGCGGCCGCCGTTCGCGATCAAGGAAATGTAGACCTGTCGGTTGATACAGGCCTCGCCGCTCGCGGGGACGGCCTTCACCACGCTCGGCTCGACGATGTGCACTCCCGTGAAGTGCCAGTTGGTGAGGCCCGCGCCGCCCGGGCCGTTACCGGCGATGCGCCGCACGCCGTGGTAGCCGTCGAGTTCCACTGCGCCGTACTTCTCGTTGGGCGGCATGGGCCGCAGCACCATCGTCGCCGAGGCGCCCGAGGCCTGGTGCGCCGCGAGCGCATCCTTGAGATCGATCTCCGAGAGGATGTCGCCGTTCCAGAGCACAAACGGCGCGTCGGTGGGCAGGAAGCGTGCGGCCTCGCGGAGCGCGCCGCCGGTGCCTTGAATCACCGGCTCGTGCGACACCTCGAGCGGCAGCTTCAGCGCCGTCGCCGCCGCGCGCGCCGCGGCTTCCATCTCCTGCGGCAGGTGGTGGGTGTTGATGACGAAGCCGTCGACGCCCTGGGCCGCGAGGTGCGCGAACGTCCACTGCACCAGCGGCACGCCGAGCATGGGCAGGGCGGGTTTGGGCAGCGCGTCGGTGACGGGCTTCAGCCGCGTGCCCAGCCCCGCGCAGAGCACGAACGCCTTCATCGGCTAGCGCAGCTCCGGCACGTGCTTGGCGATGATGGTGCGCAGCTCGGCCAGCTCGGGCACGCGCTCGAAGGCCTCGCGCACGTAGCCCAGGCTGGGCGTCACGTAGGGCAGGAAGCCGGGGTTCTTCTTCACCACGTCGATGAAGATGAAGCGGCCCGCGTCCTTGAGCTTTCGCTGCACGGTGAGCCGGTCGAAGGTCGCGATGAACTGCTTGGCGTCGAGCTGCTCGCCGCCTTCTTTGTGATAGCTCGCGATATATCGATTCAGCATCTTCTCGATGAAGGGCCGATCGAGCTGCACGTACGAGTCACGCAAGAGCGCCACCAGGTCGTACTGGCGCGGGCCCTGGAGCGCGTCCTGGAAGTCGATGACCACCAGCTTGCCGTCGACGACCATGAGGTTGCGGCTCTGGTAGTCGCGGTGGGTGAAGCCGCGCGGCTCCTTGTCGAGGGTCTCGGCGAGGTTGCGGAAGAGCTCGCCCATGCGCTTGAGCTCGGCGCCGCTCATCGTCAAACCCTGGCGCACCTCGAGGCCGTAGGCGCGGAAGTGGTGCAGCTCCCACTCGTACAAGTCGGCGTCGAAGGCGCGGCCGAACGCGAGGCAGCCCGCGTCGCGCTCCTTGTCGGCGCGCGCCCGCAGGGCGGCGAGGGTGTCCACCGCGTGGCCGTACCACTGATCGCGCTCGGCCGGCCCGCGCGCCTGCGCGTGCTCGAAGAGCTCGTCGCCCAGATCCTCGAGCACCATCAAGCCGCGCTCCGGCTCGAAGCGGCGAATCTCGGGAACGCGCACGCCGAGCTTGTTCAGGTAGCGGTGCACGTTCACGAAGGGCAGCTCCTTGGGCGGCTCGCCCTTGGTGGCCTCTTCGCTCTTGGTGTCGAGCGGCATGACCATGACCACGTGGGTCTGGCCGTTCTCGCGCACGCGGAAGTAGCTGCGGTTGGACGCGTCGCCCTTGAGCTTGATGATCTCGGCGCCGTCGGTCTTGCGCCCGGTGGCGCGGTTCACGACGTCGCGGAGCAGGATGTCGATGTCAGCCATGCGCGGGACGTTAATGCGAGCGGGGCGGGCTGTCGAACGAAGCTTCGTGCACGTCTGCTTGGCGACCGAGCCCGCAAAACGAAAGGCGCCCGGCCACTGCCAGGCGCCTTCGGTGCTGTCGAATCGCGACTACGACGCGGCAGGAGCAGCGGCAGCCGGAGCGGCCGCGGTGATGCCCTTCATCTCGTTGTAGTGCGTCTCGCAGAGGCCGCTCTTGAACTGCTTCTTCTTGCAGTCGGCCTTGTTGCAGGTCTTGTAGCGGGCGTGGGGCAGGGCACCGTCGGTCCACTTGGCGTAGTGGAAGTAGCAGAAGCCCTTCGCACGGTACGGCCGCTTGCAGCCCTCGATGCTGCACTTCTTCTTGCCGCCGCCCTTCGCAGCGCGCCAGGTCGTCTTCTTCTTCTTGTCCGCCACGGGTGCTCCCTTGGAATCTGAAAGAGGGCGGCTCCTATAGCGGGAAGGCCGGGCAAGTTCAAGCGTGTAGCCTGCCGAGCGGCTACTCGATCTTGGTGGGCGCGGCGCCGGCGCGGCACTTGGCGACCGCTTCCTTGCCCTCGTGGCTCAGGCCCGAGGAGAGCGCGGTCGCGCGGTCGAAGGCGGCCTGGGCGTCGTCGCAGCGGCTGTCGGAGGCGGCGCGGCGGCCCTCGGCCATGGCCGACTGCGCCTGCTGGATCTCCTCGCGCAGGATGTTGGCCTTGGCCGCAATGGCGGTGTTCGAGGGCACCAGGTCCAGCGTCTCCAGGGCGGCGCGCAGGTTGCCGGTCCGGAACGCGCCCGAGGCCTGGTTGTAGTTGCCCAGCGCCGCCTGCTCGGCCACGGCGTTGGTGAGCTGCGCGGTGCTACCGGGGTTCGGATTTCTCGGTGCCTTGGGGTGTCCAGGCGTCGGCGTGGGAGCGGGCGTCGGCGTGGGCGCCGGAGTCGGGGTGGGAGCGGGCGCCTGCGCAGTGACGTTGTTCGGCGTCGGCGCGGGAGCTGGCGCGGGCGCAGGGGCCGGCGCGGGCGCAGGGACGGACGGCATCGGCGTGGGGCTCGCGACGGGGACCGGCGCGGGCGCAGGATCGGGCTTCGCGGTGAGCTTGGGCACCACCAGCACACCGATGAGCGCCAGCACGGCAACGGCCGCGATGCCCGCGAAGAGCCCGTTCTTCGACGATGCCGGCGCCTCGGCGCGCGCCTGTGGACGCTCGTTCTGCAAGGGCAGCGTCTGCGAGGCCGGCGTCCGCGGCTCGGTCGGATTCTGCTGCGGCACCGGCGCGCCCGGCATGCCCGGCTGGCGGATGAGCGTGGCCTGGTCCAGCAGCGGCGCGGGCGTCATCGACTTCGCGACGAGGTTCGCCGGAATCGCGAGCTGGCTCCCGGTCGCAGCCGAGACCTCGGCGATGGCCGGGCTCGACTGCATCGCCGCCATGCCCGGCATGCTCCCCGGCATCGGTGTCGACGACTGCACCGCGCCCGGCCCCAGGAACGTGCGTCCCTTCGAAGCTGCGTCGGGCGGCGAGAGCGCCTGCATCTGCGAGTCGGTGAACGGCCGGATCTCGTTCTGGGTGGGCAGCGCCTTCGAGAGCGCGTCGGCGAACTGGCCCATGGAGATGAAGCGCTCGTCGCGGTTCTTGGCGCACGCGCGCTGGATGACGGCGTCCAGGCCTTCGGGCAGATCGCGCCCCGTCTCGACTTCAAAGAGATGCGGAACGGGCTCGGTCACCTGCGCACGCAGCAGATCGGTGATCGACGTGTACGTGTACGCCTGCCGCCCCGAGAGCATCTCGAAGAGCACCAGGCCGAGCGCGTAGATGTCGGAGCGGTTGTCGATGTCCTTGCCGCGCGCCTGCTCCGGGCTCATGTAGCGCGGCGTGCCGCAGATGGTGCCCTGCACCGTGAGCTGCGTGGCGTTGTCGCTCACGATGCGCGCGATGCCGAAGTCGAGCACCTTGGCGTGGTAGTTCCGCAGCCCGCGCACGAGCATGATGTTCTCGGGCTTCAGGTCGCGGTGGATGATGCCCTTCTCGTGCGCGTAGCCGAGCACGTCGCAGCACTGCACGCAGATGTCGAGCGCGTCGCCAATGGGCATGCGCCCGCGCTCGGAGATGGTCTTGCCGAGGTCGCGCCCGGCGATGAACTCCATGGCCAGAAAGAGCTGGCCGTCATCGGTCTGGCCGGAGTCGACGAGGCCCACCGCGTTCGGGTGCGAGATGGCCCCGTAGGTCTTCACCTCGCGCCAGAAGCGCTTCATCACCTCGGGCTCGTTCGAGAACTCGGGGTTGAGGACCTTGATGGCCACGATCTGGCCCACGCCCTCGCGGATGGCCTTGTAGACCGTGCCCATGCCGCCCTGGCCGAGCTTGCTCTCGATCTTGTACTTGCCCAGCAGCAGCTGGCCGATGAGGTCCTTGCGCTTGGGGGCGATGTTCAGGAAGAGCTTGGAGTGGCACTCGGGGCACTCCCCGGGCCAGACCTCGCCCTCGGCGCTGCAGCCCTGACACATGTACGCCATCGCGACCACTCCCCGAGCGCACCAAGGCGCGCGTGCCGATTCTCGGGCATCGGCGCGATTGGCTCAACCTGCGGCGCTTTCTCGGGTCACAATAGTGGCGGGGCGGCGATCGGCGCTGCTGAAACCGATCTCCGGACTGGGCCGTAGGTCATCCAGGACAAGGAGCGGCCAATGCTCATCAAGAAGCCTGCCGACGTCGCCAGCTCGGAGCTCACCTCCGAAGCGCTCTACCTGCGGCGGCGCGAGTTCCTGGCCGCGGGCGTCGCCGTGGCAACGCTGGGCTCGCGCCTCGCGCGCGCGGTCGAGCCCACTGCGCCTGCTCCTGCGCCGGCCGTCGACGGTCTGCCGCCGTTCGCCAAGAGCCCGCTCTCCACCACGTCCGAGAAGCAGACCTCACTCGAGGACGCGACCCATTACAACAACTACTACGAGTTCGGCACGAGCAAGTCCGACCCGGCGGAGAACGCGGGCGCGTTCAAGCCGAGGCCCTGGACGGTGAAGCTGGAGGGCGAGCTCGCCAAGCCGCGAACCATCGATCTCGACGAGCTCATGAAGCTGGTGCCGCTCGAGGAGCGCATCTACCGCATGCGCTGCGTCGAGGCGTGGAGCATGGTGATCCCCTGGGTCGGGTTGCCGCTGGGGGCGCTGCTCAAGAAGCTCGCGCCGACGTCGAAGGCGAAGTTCGTGGAGTTCACGTCCATCGTCCGTCCGGAGCAGATGCCGGGGCAGACCGCGCCAATCCTGCCGTGGCCGTACGTCGAGGGCCTGCGCATCGACGAGGCCATGAACCCACTCACGCTGCTCGCGGTGGGGCTCTACGGGAAGGTGCTGCCCAACCAGAACGGCGCGCCGCTGCGGCTGGTGGTGCCGTGGAAGTACGGCTTCAAGGGCATCAAGGCGATCGTGTCCATCAAGCTCACGGACAAGCAGCCCAAGAACACCTGGAACATCCTCTCGCCCGAGGAGTACGGCTTCTACGCGAACGTGAACCCCAAGCACGATCACCCGCGCTGGAGCCAGGCCAAGGAGCGTCGCATCGGCGAGTTCTTCAAGCGCGAGACGCTGATGTTCAACGGCTACGCGGACCAGGTCGCCTCGCTCTACAGCGGCATGGACCTCGACAAGAACTTCTGATCGATGAAGCTCTCCGATCGCCTGCTCAAGCCGCCGGTCTTCGCGCTCTGCCTCGCGCCGCTCGCGTGGCTGGTCGCGCGCGCGGTGCTGAACCAGCTCGGCGCGAATCCCATCGAGAAGGTGCTCAACGCGCTGGGGTGGTGGGCGCTGTTCATGCTCGTGGCGTCGCTGGCGATGACGCCGCTGCAGCTGGTGATGGGCTGGAACTGGCCGATTCGAATCCGGCGGATGGTGGGGCTCTTTGCGGCGTTCTACGCGAGCCTGCACCTGCTCGTGTACGCGGGCGGCGACAACGCCTTCAACTGGCACGACATCTGGGCCGACGTGGTGAAGCGCAAGTTCATGACCATCGGCTTCGCCGCGTGGCTGCTGCTCGTGCCGCTGACCATCACCTCGACGCAGAAGATGATGCAGCGCCTGAAGTACGCGCGGTGGAAGAAGCTGCACCGGCTGGCGTACGTCGCGGCGGCGCTCGGCGTGGTGCACTTCATCTGGCGCGTGAAGCGCGACGAGACCGAGCCTCTTCGCTTTGGCGCGGTGCTCGCGGTGCTGCTGCTTCTGCGCGCGATCTACGCGATGCGCGGGAAGACCGGGCCAAAGATTCGACGGCCGCAGGCCGTGCCCGACTAACGTTCCGCCGACAACGAAGGCATCCCCCGCAAGGCTTGGCGAGCGACCAGGCCGACGCCACCTTGGCTGGTACGCCAGCCCGGAGGCGGACATGTCGGTTCGGTGGTGGATGGTCCTCGCGCTCACGCTCGCGGCATGCGCGAACGGCGCGACCGATCCGACGAACGGTCAGGGCAGCACCAGCGGCGATCCGTTGAGCGGCAGCAGCGGAGGCGACACCGGCGGCTCCGGCGGCGGCGTCCAGGCGTGCGCGCAGAACACGGCCATCACCCAGCTGCCGGGCTGCGGCACGTCGAGCGACACCATCGATGTGCACGCGGGCTGTCAGCCGAACGTCGACGGCGCGCTGCACATGGAGGAGTGGCAGGACGGCGCGTGCCTCACGAGCGCGAACGGCGACATGACCGTCTACGTGAAGTACGCGGGCGAGACGCTCTACCTGGCCGCGGCGACCATTCCGAGCTGCAACTGCCCCATGGTCTTCGCGTTCGATCCCGACGGCGCCGCCACGCTCGACGGCGACGAGTTCGAGATCCACCTCTTCGACGATCCCTTCAGCGGCAGCGGCGATCGCTTCGACTCCATCTACCGCCAGGGCGCGTGGACAGGCGGCTCCGCGCCCTCGGACATCACCACGGTGTGTCCCACGCCCGCGCCGCGCGCGCCGAACTCGATCACCTACGAGTGGGCCATTCCGTTCTCGGCGCTGGGCATCACGCCGGGCTCGCCACACGCGTTCAAGCTCGCCATCGATCACAAGGGCAAGGATTGGCCGAGCACGCTCGCGCCGGACTCCCTCGGCAACCTCGATGTGTCGCAAGGCGGGACGCTGATGTCGTCGACGAACTGGCAGTAGCTTCAACCCAGCGTCAGAACCGCGGACGTGAGCTCGCGACTGGACTTCGAACTTCTGCAAACCGAAATCGTCGCTACATGTCGACAAGCGTTCCGCGACATTCGGGTCGCTCACCCGAATGAAGAGATCTGCGCCTTCGCCCTCTACAGCGACGACGGCGCCATGACTGTGTGTCCCGCGTTTGGACCCGCAGCTGGTAGCGCGTCACTTGCGCCGCGCGAGCGTGTAGAGCACCGAGAGATCGTGTTGCAGATCCATCGCGTCCTGGCCCTGGTCCCAACGCAGCGTGTGCGCGAGCTGCCGAATCGCGGGTGCGTCGTCGCGGTCGATCTCGAGGACGTCGAAGCCCGCGGCCTCGAGTTGCTGGCGCGAGAACGGCGAGCGCCCGTCGCTCCAGGGAACGAACGGCTTGTCCTCGGGCGTGAGCGCCGGACAGATGTTGTAGATGAGGAACCAACCGCCGGGCTTGAGCGCGTCGTGCACCGCGCGCAGGTATTCCTCGTCGGTCACGCCGAGATGAATGAGGAACTTGTCGTCCGCCTGCCGATACGGGTGGATGTAGCCGCGCTTGAGCGTGTTCTTGGAGATGAAGAGATCGAGCGCCGTTCCCGCCTCGCGCGCGATGTTCGCGTCGGCCGGAAAGCGGCCGTCGAGGATGTGCACGCTGCCGCCCTTGCTGCCCACGGGCCCCACGTCGCCCGCGCCGGAATAGAGCAGCGGCAACATCGGGTCGACGTCGATGCCTGTCTCGGTCCAACCCAGCGACGCCAGCAGCCGCAGCGGGCCCACGCCGCCGTAGCCGAAGTCCATCGACTTCACGCCGGGTGAAGGCTGCAAGCCGTGCTGCCCGAGCAGATCGAGCGCGCGCGCGTACGCGAGCGGCGAGCCGTACTTGGTCTCGTAGTACAGCGGCTCGTCGACTTTCACAGTCGTGAGCGCCTTGCGCTCGGCGTCGGGAAGCGCGGCGGCCTGGGCTTCGGTGAACCAGTGCTTGTCGGGCGACTTGTAGAGCGTCCGCGGCGGCACGTGGGGCAGCTCGGCCGTCGCCGCGAGGAACTGCTTGGCGAGCTCGCTCGTGACTTGAGGCTCGAGCGCCTTCGCGTCCTTCTGAAGTTGCTCGACGGTGCCCTCGAGCTCGTCGGGAACGGCCGGAACGGGCGCGAGCACAGGCTGCGTGGTGGCGCAGCCTGCGAGCGCGAGCCCAACGACCGCCCAGCGCCGCATCACGGCGCCGAGGGCGTGTTGGTGTACGGCTGGTAGTCGCGGCACTGCTTGCCGCGGAGCGACGGGCAGGGCGGCAACGGCGTCGTCGCGGAGACGCCAGTGAGGACCGGCAGCGCGATGCTCGACGGGTACGCTGCGCTCGCGCCGATGTCGTAGCTCACGCTGCCCGGGAAGCTCTTGAGCGCGAACGTCCACGCGGCGCGGCTGTCGCCCGGCGTGTCGACGAGCACGCGGATCTTCGAACCCGCCCGGAACACGTGGTTGAACGACGGGATGCCCACGCGCGCCTGCACCCAATCGCCGGGCGTGAGGAGCTGCTCGTCGGCCTGGGTGTACGTGTGCTCGGGCCAGAGGTCGGTGGCGCTCGGGTCCAGCGCGCGCAGGCTCGCGCGCAGCCAGCCGGTCTGCACGAACATCTCCTGGCCGTCGGGGCGCACCTCGGTGAGGTTCACCTCGAGGTCCGCGTCGTCCACGGGCGAGCGCACCCACAGGTCCGCGCTGGCCGTGCCGAGCATCACCAGGTCGCTGGCGAGCGGCGCGGTCTCGAAGACCACGTCGTAGCCCGCGGGCGGCTCCTTCCAGTCGTACGCCGGCAGCGGATCCCACACGTCGCCGCCGTCGGCGAGGATGCCGCGGTGGCCGGCGTCCGGATCGAGCAGGAACGTCGCGCCGGGCGCGCCGCCATCAACGACTGCGGGCGCGGTGTCGGCCATGGTGCCGTCCGGCTGGAAGTAGA
Organism: Deltaproteobacteria bacterium; assembly: GCA_018266075.1. GTDB lineage: Bacteria > Myxococcota > Myxococcia > Myxococcales > SZAS-1 > SZAS-1. Next base: position 12,982 of record JAFEBB010000033.1, read on the forward strand.
AGCGCGTGGTGGTGGTGTTCGACGGCGGCCAGGCGTCGAAGTGCATCTCGAAGGTGCCCACCGGCGAGCCGGGGTTCGCCGTGTCGCCATCGCCGTTCTCGAAGATGGCGCGCAGCGGCTGCTCGGCCTCGTACGCGGTCTTGGCAGAGGCCCAGTCCGGGTAGTTTGCGAAGCGATCCGGCGGGAGCTGCATCTGCTCCTTGAACACCTGCTGGAACAGCGTGGGCGCCAGCGTGCGGACCTCGCTCGAGATGACCGGCACCTGCTGCGCCACGTAGATGTCGAGGAACGCCTTCCACTCCACCATCACCTGCGGCGCGAAGCCGTCGATGTGCACGCCGTTGTAGACGGTGAAGCGCGTGAGCGGCGAGCCGGTGAACTTGTCGAGCAGGGTGAAGAAGAACGGCCCGGTCTGCTCATCCTCCTGCGAGCACGCGAGGAACACCGGCACCTGGATCTGGTCGACGAACTTGGTGGGATCCACGCGGCCCACGAGCGCGTCGGTGTAGTAGGCCTCGCTCTGCGCCTCGGCGATGACATTCACCTTCTGGCTGTGCAGGAGCTGGTTCTCGGCGCAGACCGTGTCGCCCGCGTTCACCTGGCCCTGCTCCCAGCCCTGGCCGTACGGATCGGCCTTGTCCACGACGCTCGAGATCCACTCCAGCGCGAAGCCGTCGTTGAAGATGCCGCCCGGGCGCGCGGTGGAGTACGTGCCGCCGATGACGGAGAGCGGGGTGATGGCCGCGAGGTGCGGCGGGTGCATCTTGGCCACGAAGAGCTGGGTGATGCCCGGATAGGAGATGCCGGTCATGCCCACCTTGCCGTTCAGCACCCAGGGCTGCGCGGCGACGGCCTCGATGATGTCGTAGCCGTCGGTGAGCTGCAGGTCCTCGAAGTAGTCGTACGCGCCGCCCGAGCAGCCGGTCCCGCGCATGTTCACGCCCACCGTCGCGTAGCCCATGAGCGCCGCGATCTCCGCGCTCGGATCATTCGGCGCGTCGCAGAGCACGGGCAGGTCGTTGCAGAGCGTGCCGAAGTTGCCCAGCGGCTGGCCCGGCTGCGACGGGCTGTAGCCCGAGTAGTTCACCACCGTCGGGTACGGCCCGGGCCCGGCGGGGAAGGTGATGTACGCCGAGAGCTGCGTGCCGTCGCGGGTGGTGATGTACGTGAAGCCCTTGGTGAGCGACTGGCTCGAGTAGAAGCTCTGCGCGGGCAGGCTGTCGGCCACCGTGGACACGTGCACCGGGCCCTCGGTCTCGGCCGGCGTGAGGTTTGGCGCCACGACCGTGTAGTCGCCCTCGGGAACCTGGCGCCAGATGAGGCTGCCCTGGCTGTCGGCGACGCCGGTCTGCGACACGTTGTTCTGCGCGTCGTGCAGCTCGAGCTGCGTCGACGGCGGGGCCATCCACACCATCACCTCGGCGACGCTGCCGCGGACCTTGAACGCCGTGCTCCCGGTGCTGCCGCTCGTGCTGCCGGAGCCGTTCGACGCGCCCGTGCTGCCCGAGCCGCTCGACGTCGTCGAGGCGCTGCCGCTGGAGCCGCTGGTGCTGCCCGTCGACGCCGCGCCGCTGCTGCCTGCGCTGCCGCTGGTGCTGCCGGCGGTCGTGGTGGACGTGGTGGTGGTGGAGGTGGAGCTGCCGCCGGTGGAGCTGGACGACGACGAATTGCTGCCGCCACAGCCGACGACGAGGAGGGTGAACGCCGCGAGGGCGAGGAGTTGGGAGCGCATGGCGGCGCAGCCTGCCCGGGGCCGCGCGGCGATGCAACGGCGGCGGTGCTCGCGTTTTGAGGTGCGGTTGCTCCAAGCGCGCGCGAGGAAGGATGCTGCGGCTCGAATGAACGTCCTCATCACCGGCGCTTCGTCTGGGATCGGCAAGGCGCTCGCGCTCGAGTTCCACGCCGCCGGCCACACCATCACGCTCGCGGCCCGGCGCAAGGACCTGCTCGATGCCATCGCCGCCGAGCTGAAGGAGCGCTGTCACGTCGTGGTGGTCGATCTCGCGAAGCAGGCCACGGACACCTCGTGGCTCGCGTCGGTGCCGGCGGTGGACGTGCTCGTGAACAACGCAGGCATCCAGTGGGTGGGCGCGACCGCCGCCATCGGCGTCGACGAGGCGGAGAACATGCTGCGCCTCAACCTCATCGCGCCGCTGATGCTCACGCGCGCGGTGCTGCCCGCGATGCTCGCGCGCGGCGCGGGCACGATCGTGGACGTCGCCTCGATGGCGGGGGTGGCGCCGGCGCGCGGGATGTCGTGGTACGGCGCCTCGAAGGCGGGCCTGGTGTCGTTCTCGGAGTCGCTGCGCACCGAGCTCGAGGGCACGTGGTGACGGTGTTCCCTGGCCCGGTGGAGACGCCCATGGCCGCGAACGCGCGCGAGCAGCTCGCGAAGATCGTGGGCAAGGTGCCCTCGGTGCCACACGGCGACGCGCGCGAGCTGGCGCGAAGGATTCGCGAGGCCGTCGAGCAGCGGCACGCGCACGTGGTCTACCCGTGGTTTCACCGCGTGCGCTTCGTGCCCTGGTTTGGCAAGTGGCTCACCGCGCGCGCCGCGCCGAAGATCAATCCGCGGCCGACATGAGCGACGTCGCGACGAGCGAGCCACGCGCCAGGCGCGCACGCGCGCGGTTTCAGTTTCAGCTCCCGGCCGGTTGGTCGCGGGCCGAGCCCACGCCGCCGGCCGATCCGCGCTTCGTGCCCATCGTCGCGCTCGCGGGACGTGCGGCCGAGCTGGTCGATCACTACCTGCGCCTGCCGCGCCTCACCTGCTGCTCGTTCCGGGCCGGCTATCGCGTGTTCGTGGATGATCGCTGGTGGCTCGAGGGCGTCGACGAGCCGTGGATGTCGATGAACTGGGTGCGCGCGTGCTCGGAGTTGCTCGTCGACGCGACCGCACGCGAGGTGAAGACATTCGTTTGGGAAGAGTCGCGGCTGCAGCTGCGGCGTGAAGACGATTGGCTGCGACTCGTCGACGACGCGGCGCCGACGGTCTATCCGCCGGTCTGGGTTCCGCTGCGCCCGTTTGCGCGCGACCTGTGGCTCGGCGCGCGCGCGTTCGAGCGGCTCGCCAACGAGATCGCGGCAGAGGTCGCCCGACGCGGCGGAACGCCGGAGAAGCTGGCCGAGCTGCGCCAGCACAACCCGGCGCGCTCGGCTTCCCCCGCTCAGACGGAGCTCGAGAAGCTCAGCCAGATCGAGCTCAACTTCGCGCGCGCGCGCGTGGACCTGCATCCGCTGAGGGATTTTCTCGGCGTCATCTGAAAGTGATTCGATTGGGAAACGGGCGCGTCTATTTCACCGACGAGAACGGCACCTGTTCGAGGTGACGTGCTGAGCCGAGCTACTTCAGCGGCACCAGCTTCTCATCGCGCTCCACCCACGCCGGCAAGTCCGGGTGCAGGGCCATCAAGTTCGCGTTCGCCTCGCCATGATCCCACGCCCAGATGATGGGCCCGCGCAGCAGCGGATCGTTCTGCGGAAACACCGAGCCCAGCGCGTCCACGAAGATCACGCCGCGCTCGATGTGGTTGCGCTCGAGCTCGTCGAGCAGGTGGTGATCGACGCCCCAGTAGCCGCTCGCGTATTCGCGCCCGAGCAGCGGCATGCAGACCAGCACCGAGAACGCCACGCCGAACACCGGCACCATCGCGAATGCGCGCGCGGAGAGGGTGGCGCCTTCGAATCGCTCGCGCAGCGCCACCAGCCCGCGCGCCGCGAGTGGAATCGCGAGCGCGACGCCCTCGTAGAAGTAGCGGGGGCCGAAGCAGAAGTCGTGGTACTTGTGCGCCGCGTAGGCGACCACCAGCGTCGCGATGGCGCCCGCGAAGGTGCGGCACCAGCGGTCCGCGATGCCCAGCGCAAAGGGCAGCGCGACGACGGCCAGCGCGGGCACGGGCCAACCCAGCAATTGCAAGTTGAGCGCGTTGAGCCCGGCGAGCGTGACCCGCAGCGCGTCGACGGGCGTGTAGACCGCGGCGCTCGCTTGCCCCAGCGCGCCAAATGGATTCGCGCCGAAGCTCGGCAGGTGCTCCGCGCCGTAGGCCTCGACGTATCCGAAGCGAAGCGCGTGTCCCGTGGTCGCCGCGTTGAACGCGAGCATCCCCACGACGCCCAGCACGCCGCCGAGCGCGACCGGCCAGAGCGTACGCAGCAGCTTCGGATCGCCGCGAAGCGCGAGAACGAGCTCGAGGGCGAAGGGCGGGGCGAGCCCGAACGCGGTGTACGGCCGCGTCAGGATGAGCCACGCCAGGCCGAAGCCGGCGATCGCCGCATCCACGAGGCGTCCGGTGCGTCGCGCGCGGAGGTAGCCCAGCAACGCCAATGCGAAGGCGAAGAGCGCAGTGGCGTGGTTCATGTACTCCGATGACATGAACAGGATGAACGGCGAAGCCAGCGCGAGCACGCTGGCGAGGGCGCCCACCGTCGGTCCCCAGAGCTCGCGGGCCACGAGCGCGATGAGGGCCACGCTCGCGGAGCCCAGAATCGGGTTCACGAGCTGCGGCGCGTGCACGAGCAGGCCGAGCGCGAGCATCGCCACGTGGCCCGGCGGGTACTCGCTGTACCAGCGCTCGCCGAGGATCATGTTCGGGAAGACGAAGAACCCCGCCGGATGCGGCGCGGGCACCCAGAGGTGACCCAGCGCGAAGATGCGCGCGTGCATGAGCTGCGCGGCGCTGTCCTGCACGTGCGGAATGCCGCCGAACACCGCGTGCGAAATGATCGCCGCCGCCACGAGCTCCACCGCGGCGACGATGCCCACCACCCGGAAGAACGCGCCCGTGGAGAGCTCCGGCCAGCGCGAGACCGGCCGGCGTCCAATCTTGGCGATGAGCAGCAGCAGCGGCACGACGAGCAGGCTCGCGCCCAGTACGCCGCGCACGCTCGACGCGCCCTCGGCCACGGGGAGGAGCGTGACCAGCACCACGACGAGCCAGATCCAGCGGCGCACGCGGCGTTTGTAGCACAGGCGCGCCGCAGCGCGTAGGGCAGGGGCGCCCGAAGTTAACCGAACTGTTATGGAGCGGAGGTCCGTCCGCGTCCGCGTCCGCGTCGCGAACGGGCGACGAGGCCCAGGTTCCAGTAGATGGCCACTACAGGCCGGAGCGCGCGTTGAGGCTCTGCAGCAGCGCGTCGATCTGCTTCTCGCGCTCGGCCGGCGAGCCCTGCAGCGTGTACGTCGAAGCGTCGAGCTTCTTTCCGGTCACGTACTCCACGGACTTGAGCGCGTAGACGCGGTTGATGGGCTCCTGATCGTCGAGCTCGTGGATGAGCTCGGGCAGCTTCTCCTTGGCCCACGGCGAGTGCGCCCAGCTCCGCGTGGCCAGCAGCCGCATCGGCTGGTCCGCGTGGAGCCAGATGTCGCCCATCGGCGTGTTGAGCTTGTCCGGCGCCACGCCCTCGACGCTGATCGACTGGTTCCAGCCCTTCTTCAGCTCGGCCACCGTCCAGGCCACCGACTTGTCGAGGTGGCAGAGGTTGCACGCGTTGGTGGAGTTGGCCTTCACCATCGAGGCCTCCACCGGCTTGGAGATGTGGTGGGTGCGCACGATGTCGTCGAGGCCCATCACCTCGCGCGGCATGTGGCAGTCGAGGCAGGTCACGTCGGGCCCGTGGCGGGTGTGCGTGGCCACCGCGGTCGCGTCCTGGAACTGGGTGTGGCACTTCACGCAGGTGGCCAGGTGCTTGGCTTGCGGCGGGCTGGCCTCCGGCGCGCCCTTCTCGTGCGGGTTGTGGCAGTCCACGCAGCGCATCTTGTTGGCGCAGGCGCCGGTGACGAAGTCGAGCGCCTCGCTGGAGTTCGCGACCGAGGCGCCGTTCGGGTACAGCGGCGAGTTGCCCGAGTGGCACTGCGCGCAGATGCCGTTCACGCTCTCCGGATCGGTGCGCTCGCCCTTCACCGGACGGCTGGCGACGACGGGCGTCACCTTCACCATCGAGCTCGTGGGCGCAAAGTGGATGTCGTCTTCTTCCTCGGCGTGCTCGCGGCCGCCGAAGTGGCAGCTCTCGCAGCTGATGCCGAGCGTCACCAGGTCCTTCGAAGGATCGAGCAGCTTGCGGACGTTCTCGAACGAGTCCACGTCGGGCTTCACGTTGACGTTCGGCTTGAGCGCCTCGCTGAGCGGCCCCAGCGCGCCCGACACGTTCGCGAACGGGAAGCCCGAGAACTTCCGGTGGAACACCCGGTACACGTACGGGTAGGTGTTATGACAATTCATACAATCTTCATTGTATAGGCGAATGTCTTTCACATAATCGACGCCCTCGGTCGTCGCGATGCCGTGCTCGAGGTGCTCCGCGCCGTCGGCGTCGAGGAAGGCCTTGGGCAGCCAGCGGTTCAGGCTTCGCCAGTAGCCGAAGGGCAGCATGTGCTCTTTGTAGAGCGGGCTATCGAGTGGCTCTGGGCCCTTCACCTGCTTGGCGATGTAGTACTGCTGGTACACCGTGCCCACGGTGCGCGTGATTTGGTACTGGCGCAGGAACTGGCCGTCGCGCTCCACGGTGGCGAGGTACTTGTCGCCCTCGTGGGTGAAGGTGATCACGCCATGCGGGACCTCGAGCTTGGCGTCGTTGAAGTCGCCCTCCACCGACTCCGCCGACGCCATCTGGTTCATGCGCCGGTGCGGGTGGTTCAGCCAGAGCTTGTGCTCCTTGGCGTGACAGTCGTTGCAGCGGTCCGGGCCCACGTAGTCCGCGGGCAGGACGTTGCTGTAGGTGATGCTGCGATCGACCTGGTCGTCGGGGAGGACGCGCGCATCCGGGCCTGGGCGGTGGGTCGCCCAGAACGCCACGCCGGCCACGTTCATCGCCAGCAGGAGGAGAATCAGCTTCCTGCGCATTCGCCCTCCGGCGGCATTTGCCCGCGCGGAGGATCTTGCCAGAGGTCGCGCGCGTGGACCACTTGACCGTGGTCTGTTAATCCCGAGCGCTGGAGGCGACGTTGGTCGAACCGTCCAGCCCGAGCTCGGGAGCGCCGACCGCGGGTGCGTGGCGGGTTTGGGCGCTGACCGCGCTGGCCTTCGCGCTGCTGGCGCTGGCGTTCATGGCGCCGCTGCTCCACCACCTCGACAACTGGTGCATCGAAGACTGGGATCAGCACGCGTTCTACCACGAGGCTCCGCGCGTCAGCGTTCTGCAGTACCACCAGCTGCCGCTGTGGAATCCCTGGTACTGCGGCGGCACGGATCTGCTCGCGAATCCGCAGAACCGCGCGCTCTCGCCGACGTTCGTCATCGATCTGCTGCTCGGCGCCATCGCGGGCCTGAAGATCGAGTACTGGCTGCACGCGGTGCTGGGGATGCTCGGGCTCTATGCGCTCGCGCGGCGGCTGGGCGTGTCGGCGCTGGGCGCGTGGCTGCCCGCGTGCGCGACGTTCCTGAGCTCGCTGTACGCGCTGCCGGTGTCGGCGGGCATGAGCTGGGTGACGTCGCTGGCGTTCATGCCCTGGGCGGTGCTCGCGTTCCTGCACGCGTACGAGAAGCCGCTCTTCTGCTTGCTGACGGGCGCGGCGCTGGCGCTGATGAACTTCAACGGCGGCGCGTACACCTCGGTGATCCTCTGCACGTTCCTCGGCTGCTACGCGCTTGCCCAGATTCCACGCGTCGGCTTCAAGCGCAGCGCGATGCTGCTCGTGGGCGCCGTCGGCTCGAGCGTGCTGCTCGGCGCGGTGAAGCTCTTCCCGGCCGCGGCCTTCATGCACGAGCACCCGCGGAAGATCGATCTGCTCTCGGGCTTGAGCGTGGAGTCGCTGCTGGTCGGCCTGTTCAGCCTCGATCAGCGATTGCAGGTGGCCTACACGCACTTCGACGGCCTCCACTTCGATCCGGTCGTCGACGGCCCCACGTTCAGCCTGTGGCACGGCATCGCCACCGAGTTCGACGACGTGGGCATGTACATCGGCGTGGTGGGCCTGCTGCTGCTCGTCATCGGGCTCGCGACTTCGGCCCGAAAGCGGCGCGGGCTCGCCCTGACGATGTTGGGCTTTCTGTGGCTCTCGCTGGGCGACCGGATGAAGCTGAGCCCGTTGAAGCTGCTGCACCTGCTGCCGGTCTTCGAGTCGATGCGCTACGCCGAGCGCTACCGGTTCATCTGGTTCCCCTGCGCGATGATCTTCGCGGCGCTCGGGCTGGACTGGATTCGCGCGCGGCTCGACGGACGCTTTGCGTTCAAACGATTGGGAACGGCCGTGGCGATTCTGCTGCTCGGGCTGGAGCTCGCCGATTTCCACCGCGTGGTGACGCCGGTGTACGCGGCAGCGTGTCCCATCACACCGTTCGCGCTGCCGACGGCGAAGTCGTTTCACCAGGAGCTCTCGCCGCCGAGCTACGGACCGAATGGCCCCATCGCGCCCGACGCGAAGGGCTTCGAGGTCATCTACGGCTCGTTCAGCTCGCACCTGCCGACGCTGCTCAGCAACGTGGGCGCCGTCGACTGCTACGAGACGGCGTGGGTGCCGCGACAGGCCGTGCCCGCGTCGAACCCGGGCTATCGCGGCGAGGTGTGGTTGGCGGGGCAGGGCAGCGTCGACACCCTCGAGTGGTCGCCGAATCGGCTGCGCTACGCCGTGCACGCGCAGCAGCCCGGGAAGCTCGTTGTGAACCAAAACTTTTACTCGAGCTGGCGCGCGTCTGACGGACGCCCGGTGCGGAACGAGAACGGGCAGCTCGCCGTCGACGTCACGCCGTCCGACACGACCATCGAGCTCGAGTACGTGCCGCGGAGCTTTCAGCTCGGGCTGGTCGTGAGCGCGATCTCGTGGATTGCGCTTGCCGGACTTGGGCTGTCGAGGCTGCGTCGCGCGAAGGTTCAGCCCGCGCCGTAGGTGTGCAAGCCCTCGCCGGTGAGGCCGAGGTTCACGCCCATGTAGCAGAAGATCACCACCGCGAATCCGGAGACCGCGAGCGCCGCGCCGGGCTTGCCCGTCCAGCCCAGCGTGATTCGCGTGTGCAGATAGATGGCGTACACGAACCAGGTGATGAGCGCCCAGGTCTCCTTCGGGTCCCAACCCCAGTAGCGGCCCCAGGCCTCGTACGCCCACATCGCGCCGAGCACGATGCCGATCGACAAGAGCGGGAAACCGGCCACGATAACCTTGTAGGTCACGTCGTCGAGCAGCTTCGGCTCGGGCAGCGCCAGGCTGAGCTTTTCGCGGCTGCCGAGCAGACCCACGAAGCCCACCAGCAGCACGAAGATGAGCGTCACCAGGCCGAGCCCGTAGTTCGAGTTGGTGTGAAAGATCATCGAGCTCGTGTCGACGCCCTGCGCGACCTGTCCGCCGAGCTGCTCCGGCAGCGCCGCCGGCGCGTGACCCAGCGCCTTCACCAGCACCAGCGCGAGCGCGAGGCCCAGCGCGCCGCCCGCGCCCAGGAAGACCTTGATGCCGCGGCCCTTGAGGCCCACGTCGTCGCCGCGCGCGTCGAGGTGGAAGACGATCGCCGCGATGATCAGAATCGCGATGGCCACGAGCAGCAGCGGGCCCGCGCCCGGCACGGTCACGAAGAGCTTGGTCGCTTTCTGCGCGCCCTCGGGGAAGTAGTGCACCGGCTTCCACGCGCCGCCCATCCAGGCCGAGGGCGTGAGGCCGAACCTGCCGTGCAGGAAGAGGTCGCCGCCGCCGGTGAGCGCGAGCACCGCCGCTGCCGCGAGGCTGAGCCACTTGCCCATCGCCGCCGAGTGCGCGCCGACCTTGATGAGGAACATCAGCGCCGCGAACGCCGCGATCATGAACAGCGAGTACGAGAGGAACAGGAACCACACGTGAATGAGGATCCAGTAGCTCTGGAGCGCGGGCACGAGCGCGCGTGCGTCCTTCTCGGTCACGATGTACGCCTCGAAGAGCGCGAGCAGCGTGACGCCGACGGCGCCAATTCCGATCGGCCGGATCTTCCACTTGGCCTCGATGACCAAATAGAAAACCATCAGCGCCCACGAGACGAAGATCAGCGACTCGTACAGGTTGGTGTACGGCGGGTGCGAGATGTACACGTAGAGCTTGGCGAGCCCCGTGGGCACATCACCCACGGCGACGCGCGCGTTGAACTCGGTCGTGCCCGTCACGTACCAGCGGTAGAGCAGCCAGCTCGAGTGCAGCGTGAGCCCGATGGCCGCGGCGATGGTGGCCAGCCGCTTCACCACGTTCCACTTCGCGGCGAGCGTGCCCAGGTAGAGGCTCTCGGCCACGCCGTAGGTGACGCACGTCCCCACGAAAAGGCCCTGACTCACGTCCACCATGGCGACCGCCTCGTTTTCCCCGCCAATCTTAATTCAGCAGCTCGGCCTCGCGCTCGACCGGCACACCATCGAGTGGCTTCCGCCCGGCAAAGCCTTCGTCCACGCCGTGCCAGTGCGTGAGCCGCTTCTCGCCGAACTGCCAGCACAAGAGGACGATTTCCGACCCGCGCCGGCAGGGAAAGTCCACCAGCCCGCGCTCCAGGTCTTTCAGCTCGCCCCCGAGCTCTTCGATGCGCGTGACGAGCGCGTCGGCGTCGGCCTGCAGGCGCTCGAGCTGGGGCTGGGCCGTTGTCGCGCGGATCTCTGCGTGCAGCACCATCAGCCGGCCCACGAGCAGCTCCAGCGAGGGGATCAGACCCTGGACCTCCGAAGGACTGAACGTGCGCTGGGGCATGGGCGGGGGCTACTTAGGAGCCGGCTTCCCCATTGTCAAACGGACAGTTGCCGGGCTGGATGCGCGGCGCCACGCCGTTCGGAGCAGGGCGCCAAGCCCCGGAAATCCTTGCGGCGCAGCGTTCGCAGCGGGTACATACCGGGCCCCTTCTCCGAGGAGTCCCCATGCGACGCTTCAGCTCTCTCGTCGTGGCCGCCGCCGCGCTCTCGCTCGCCAGCCTGTCGTATGCCGCGCCCGCCGCCTCGCCCACCAAGTGGATGGACCTGGCCAAGGCCGGCACGCCGCTCTACGCCACCATCGACACGAGCATGGGCAAGATCGTCGCGGAGCTCGATCCCAAGATCGCGCCCATCGCGGTCGAGAACTTCGTGGGCCTGGCCATGGGCGAGAAGGAGTGGAAGACGCCCGCCGGCGAGATGGTGAAGAAGCCGCTCTACGAGGGCACCACGTTCCACCGCGTGATCCCCAACTTCATGATCCAGGGCGGCGACCCCGAGGGCACCGGCATGGGCGGCCCCGGCTTCAACATCCCCGACGACTTCCCCAACCAGCACGGCCTGACCTTCTCCAAGGGCACGCTGGGCATGGCGCGGACCATGGCGCCCAACTCGGGCGGCTGCCAGTTCTTCATCACCGTGGGCGACGCCAAGTGGCTCGATGGCCAGTACACCGTCTTCGGCCACGTGCTCACCGGCCAGGACGTCGCCGACAAGATCTCGCTCGTCCCGCGCTCCACGCCCGGCGACAAGCCGAACACGCCGGTGACCATCAAGAAGATCACCATCACCGACAAGGCGCCCGCGGGCACCAAGAAGAAGTAGGTCCCTTTGGCGCGCGCGGCGATTCGACAGACGCTTCTCGTCGCGCTCGCAAGCGCAACGCTGAGCGTGTCGACGGCGCGCGCGGCCTCGAGCACGCCCGCCGCTCAGCCGGGCACGCCGGCCGTGACGCCAAACGCGCAGGGCGTCGCGCTCATGGACAAGGCCCGCGCCGGAAAGCCGCTCTGGGCCACGCTGGAGACGTCGAGCGGCAAGATCGTGCTCGAGCTGCAGACGGCTGCCGCGCCCCAGTCGACGGCCGCGTTCGTGGGCTACGCGACCGGCGGGCTCGTGTGGCAGAAGAACAAGCAACCCTCGAACGCGCCGCTCTACGACGGCACGATCTTCCACCGCGTGATCCCCGGCTTCGCGATCCAGGCCGGCGATCCCACGGGAACGGGCACCGGCGGCCCCGGCGCGACCACGCCTGACGAGAGCGCGTCGCCCGCGCAGAAGGCGCTCCACTTCACCAAGGGCACCGTGGGCCTCTCGCACGTGCCCGACGTGAACGCGAACGGCTCGCAGTTCTTCATCACCCTTGGCGACGCGCCCTGGCTCGACGGACGCTTCACGCAGATCGGCAAGGTCGTGGCCGGTCAGGACGTCGCCGATGCGATTGGCGCCACGCCGCGCGGCCCCAACGATCGACCGCTCCAGCCGGTGACGCTCAAGTCCGTGCGCATCAGCGACAAGGCGCCGCCGCTTCCCAAGGCGCCCAAGAAGAAGTGACATGAGCTCTTCGGAAACGCATCGCGCCGGCTTCGTGGCCATCGTCGGCAGGCCCAACGTGGGCAAGAGCACCTTGCTCAATCGCTACGTCGGCGAGCACTTGGCCATCGTCTCGGCCAAGCCGCAGACCACGCGCAACCGCATCCTCGGCGTCGTGACGCGACCTGAATTTCAGGTCGCCTTCCTCGACACGCCCGGCATCCACCAGGCCAAGGGCGAGCTCAACCGCTTCATGGTCGACGTGGCGCTTCAGGCCATGACCGAGGTGGACGCGGTGCTCTATCTGGTCGAGGCCGTGACCACCCGCGACGGTCGCGTGGACATCGGCGAGGGCAACAAGTTCATTCTCAAGAAGCTCGGCGACGCGAAGAAGCCGGTGGTGCTCGGTATTAACAAAATTGATCTGTTGCCCGACAAGCGCCGGCTGCTGCCCATCATCGACGCGTACCGCACGCAGTTCCCGTTCGCGGAGATCTTCCCGCTGTCGGCGGGGAAGGGCGAAGGGGTCGAGAACCTGCTCGAGCGGCTCGCGGCGATGATGCCCGAGGGGCCGAACCTCTTCCCCGAGGACGTGATCACCGATCAGGCGGAGCGCAGCATCGTCGCCGAGTACGTGCGCGAGCAGATCCTGAAGAACCTGCGGCAGGAGATTCCGTACTCGACGGCCGTCGTGGTCGAGGCCTTCGACGAGAGCGAGCGCGGCGAGGGCGGCACGCGCAGCAATCCCAAGGGCCTGGTGCGCATCGACGCGGTGGTCTTCGTGGAGCGCGAGAGCCAGAAGGCGATCGTGATTGGCAAGGGCGGCAGCATGCTCAAGAAGATCGGCACCGAGGCGCGCAAGCGCATCGAGGCCTTCCTCGGTTCGCGCGTGTTCATCCAGCTCACGGTGCGCGTAGAGCCGCACTGGAGTGACTCGGCCGGCGCGCTGGCGCGCCTGGGGTACACGCGATGAGCCGCCCGGTCGTGGCCATCGTGGGCCGGCCCAACGTGGGCAAGAGCACGCTCTTCAACCGCATCGTCGGCAAGCACCTCGCGATCGTGGAGGACGTGCCCGGCGTGACGCGCGATCGCCACTACGCCGACGCCGAGTGGGACGGCTTCAACTTCACCGTCGTCGACACCGGCGGCTTCCTGCCCGAGACCGACGACAAGCTCCTGCAGCAAGTGCGCGACCAGGCGCGGCTGGCGATCGATGAAGCGAGTGCGGTGATCCTCGTGGTCGATGCCATGGCCGGGCTCTCCGGCGCAGATCAGGAAGTCGGCAGCCTTCTGCGCAAGAGCGGCAAGCCGGTGTTCGTCGCGGCCAACAAGATCGACGGCGCACGGCGCGAAGAAGAGAGCGGCTACGCGGAGATCTATCGGCTCGGCTTGAAGTACGTGATGCCCACCAGCGCGGAGCACGGGCGCGGCGTGGCGGATCTGCTCGACGAGGTGGTGAAGACGCTGCAGAAGCTGCCGGCCGAAGAGAAGGTCGACGAGACCGCGTGCCGGGTGGCGATCATCGGCCGACCCAACGTGGGCAAGAGCACGCTCGTGAACGCCATCGTCGGCGAGGAGCGCGTGGTCGCGAACCCGCTCGCCGGCACCACGCGCGACTCCGTGGACACGCCGTTCGAGTTTGGTGGCATGAAGTACGTGCTCACGGATACGGCGGGCATCCGTCGCAAGAAGTCGATCGCGCAGAAGGTGGAGCACTTCAGCGTGCTGCGCGCGTTCAAGTCGCTCGATGGCTGCGACGTCGCCGTGCTGATGATGGACGCCACCCAGCCCGCCGTCGATCAGGACGCGAAGATCGCCGGGCTCGCGCTCGAAAAGGGCAAGGCGCTGATCCTGTGCATCAACAAGTGGGATCTCGTCGAGAAGGATCCCGGCGCGGCCGAGCGCTATCGCGCGGCGATCAAGCGCGAGCTGGCGTTCGTGTCGTTCGCGCCGGTGATCTTCACGAGCGCGGCCACGGGCGCGAAGGTGGAGAAGGTGCTCGAGGTCGCGCACGAGCTCTGGAACCAGTTCCAGGACAAGGTTCCCACGCCGAAGCTCAACCAGTTCTTGAAGCACGCCACCGACGCGCACCCGGCGCCGCTCGATCACGGCAAGCCCATCAAGCTCTATTACATCGCGCAGGTGGGCACGCGGCCACCGAGCTTCTCCATCACCGTGAACCGGCCGAAGTCGGTGCCGGAGCACTACCAGCGCTACTTGATCAACCAGCTCCGCGACGCGTTCGGCTTCAAGGTGCCGCTGAAGCTGCTCTTCAAGGAGCGTCCGGGGCACGGGCAGCCGCGACACCGCGCGCGGTAAGCTCGTCGCCTCGTGCTCGCGCTCCTCGTCGCCGTCTCACTCAGCCAGCTCTCGCCGTCGCCGCAGCCGCTGCGGGTGCTCGTGGTCTCGCGCGACGCCCAGGCCGATGCTCTGGTTCCGGAGATCTCCGCGCGCTTGCCCATGCACGGCATGGCCGCGGTGCCGCGCGAGGCGGTGCTGATGCCGCTTCGCACCGCGGGGCAAGCGACGTCGACCTGGCGCGAGGCGAACGCGCAGCAATCGCAAGGGCTGCAAGCCGAGCAGGACCTCGATCTCGCGCGGGCGCGCACGCTGCTGGCAGGCGCGCGCGAGAAGCTCCTCGCCGTGCGCGCGGATCTCGTCGATCCCGAGGGCTACGGGCTGCTGCTGGCCGAGCTGGCGCGGGTCGAGGACGAGCAGGGCGATGCCACGGCCACCGACGAGACGCTGCGCGAGTGGGCTTCGCTTCCGGTGGCGCCGCTGGACGCGCGCACGTTCCCGCCGCCATTCGTGGCCCACGCGGCCCGCGCGCGCGAGCGCGGTACAGCACGTCCGCAAGAGCTGCCGCTGCCATGGATCTGGCAGTCGAACGCCGTGGACGCGGTGGTGGTGCTGGAGACGGGGGTCGCCGGCGAGGCGTCGTCGCTGGTGATGCTCGAGTACGCGCGCGACCAGTCGGGGCCCGCACAGGTGGCGAGCGCGGAGCTCCTGGACATCACGCAGCGCACGAACGAGATCGACCGCGCCCTGGGCTCGCTCGCGCCGCGCGCCGCCGTCGCGACGCCCGCGCCGCCGCCGACGAACATGGTGCTCCTCGGCGCGAGCTTCATCTTCCCGAGCTTCGCGGGCTACGCGCGTGCAGGGCAGGGCACCTTCGGGCTCGGGCTCGCGCTGCTCGGGCGGTACGAGCGGCCCACGGGTCCGGCTTACGGCGGACGGCTGGACCTCACCTGGGGGAACTACAACGTCGAGCAGGCCACCGCGACCGCGCGCTGCACGCTCGCGCGCCGAATGGTGCGCCTCTCCGTGGAGCCAGGCGCGGGCATCAAGATTCGCCAGGGCGTCATCGCCAGCGACGGAGCGATCGATCCGCACAAGACCGCGGTCAGCCTCTTCGCGGATTGTGGCGGGTACGTGGGCCTGCAGGCCGGCGACAACGTCTGGGTCGAGCTCGGGCTCACGCTCGGGCTGGACCTGCTCGCGACGGACTACGACGTGAACGTGCCGGTGGCGCTGCGCACGAGTGCGGGCTTCCGCTTCTGACGCTCAGCGGTCGAGGTACACCTTCTGCAGATTGTCCTGACCGGCGAACACGTCGACGTCGAACCGCGACTCGCGGTTGAGCACCGGATTCGTCACGCGCACGTGGTGCACGCCGACGGACAGCGTGTGCTTCACCAGCGCGGAGGTCTGCCCGAGCGACTGGCCGTCGACCTCGACTTCGCCCCACGGCTGGATGCGCAGGCTCAACGTTCCCGACGCCTGCGCCTTGGCTGGCTCGACGGACACCACCGGCACCGGCGCGAGCTTCACGGGCTCGGGATCGGGCTTCGGCTCGGGCGCCTTGTCGGGAATGGGCGGCGTGGTGCTCGCGCTCGAGGCGACCGGCGGCTTTCCCGGGCGCGCCTTCACCGGCTGCTTTCGCGAGTGCGGCGTGGGCTTGGTCGGCTCGGGCCGCGCCACGACGGCCACCGGCGTCGGCGTGGGCTTGGGATCGGCCGGCGGCTGAACCACGGTTGCCGGGGCAGGCTGGTGCTTCGGCGGCTCGACGACGGCGATTGGCGCTGGCGTCACCACCGGCTTCGACGCGAACCAGCCGCCCGCTGCGGCTGCGGGAATCGCCAGCGCGAGCAAGAACAGCGGCGCGCGCGAGGGCCGGATGGCGCGCGCCGCGGACACGTCGGAGAGCTCCGATCGCGACTCGGGCTGCATCGTGGCCGTCACATTTCGTGGCGCAGGCAGCGCTTCGAGTCCAGGCAAGCTCAGCTTCGACACCGGCCGCGGCGTGTACAGCCCGCGCAGCAGCTCCGAGAGCTCCTGCGGCCCGGTCGTGCCCAGGTAGCGCAGCGCGCCGAGCTGCTTCTCGGCCTCCGATGCATTGCGGAAACGATCCTTCGGATCGCGCGCGAGCAGCCGCAACACGAGCGCATCCAGCTCGGGCGGCACGTCGGGGCGCAGCAGCGAGGGGGGCGCGACGACCGCGTCCTGCACCTTTCGGAGGACCTCCGGATCCGTGGCGCCATCGAAGAGCGGCGCGCCTGTGAGCAGCTCGTGCAGCACCGCACCGAGCGCGAAGAGATCGCTCCGGCCATCGAGCGGGTAGCCCATGGCCTGCTCGGGCGACATGTAGCCGAACTTGCCCAGGAGCCCGCCCGTGACGGTGAGCTGGCTGCGTCCCGTGGCCTTGGCGATGCCGAAGTCGACCAGCCGCACTTCGCCGTCGTAGCCGAGGAGCACGTTCTGCGGCGAGACGTCGCGGTGGATGATGCCCAGCGGCGTGCCGTCGGGCGCGGTCTTGCGGTGCGCGTAGTCCAGCCCGCGCGCGACCTCATGCGCCACCAGCACCGCCAGCGGCACGGGACAGAGCGTCGACCGCTCGCGCAGCGCGCGCTGCACCTCGCGCAGGTTGAGCCCGTCCACGAGCTCCATGGCGAGGAAGTAGTCGCGGCCCACCTGGCCTGCCTCGAACACCGGCACGATGTTGCCGTGGCAGAGCTGCACCACCAGCCGCGCCTCGTCGAGGAAGCGGGCGACGAACCCCGGATCATCCGCGAGGGTGGGCAGGAGCCGCTTGATGGCGAGGCGCTTCTCCACGCCGGCCACGCCCGGGCCCGTCGCAAGGAACACCTCTCCCATGCCGCCACGGCCTAGGAGGGCGTGCAGCGTGTAGCGACCGAAGGGCTGTCCCGGGTCGAACGTCTCCATGGGGATTGCCGGCCGGGCTTGTTCTAGCACCACCCAGGTGTCGACGAGGGGGGCCGGCGTTCGATTCACCCCCATGTGACAAACGCCCCCAGGCCGAACGCCCAAGGTCATTCCTCGGCCGACCGAGCGCAACCCCTTGACCCATCGGGCCTTGGGCCGTGGCCCCAAACGCCCGAGCGCACTAGACTGCGCCGAATGCGGTCGAGCTCCCGACGCGTCCAGCTGGCAGTGCTGGCCTCCGTGCTCTTGCACGGCGCGCTCGCGGTGTTTGTGTTGACCCGCAAACCCACGCCGCCTCCCAAGTGGGAGAACGCGCCGCTGGTCATCGAGATCCGCGAGAAGCGGGCGGAAAAGAAGCCGCCGCCGCCCGCGCCCCTGAAGCCGACGGAGCCGCCGAAGAAGCTCTCGAAGTCGAACAAGTCGCCGCTGCCGAAGGCGGGCAGCCACACACCGCAGCCTCCGCAGCTCGCCGAGAAGCCGAGCGCGCCGCCGTCTGCGGCATCGCCGGGTGCGCCCGAGGTGCCGAGCGCTGCGCCGGCCGTGAAGGCGCCCAACCTCGCCGATGCGGCCACGCGCTCGGCCGACCGGGTGGCCCAGAACTCGCTCGCGCTGGAGCCGCCCAAGCTGCCGCCGCCTCCCGAGGATCGCTCGGTCCAGGCGCCGTTCGTCATCGACAACCCCAACGAGCGCGTGGCGTCGATGCTGCGCGAGCCGCTCGGTCGCGATCGCGTCGAGCGCGGAATGTACGACCCGTACTTCCACCAGATGGGCGAGGCCATGTCGAAGCAGTGGCAGGCCGAGAAGAAGGTCGACGAGAAGGGCCTCAAGGGCTTCCTCGACGAGGCCGCGCGCGGGCTCGCGGTGGGCGCGCAGCAGTGGATGCTGGCGTGGCAGGCCGCCGCCGAGCAGTACGGCAAGACCGGCAATCCCGGCGACATCGACGGCCCCTACGACATCGACGGGCGCCTCAAGGAGCACATCCCGCCCGGCGTGACCCAGACGATGCCCAACCAGCTCTCGTCCTCGCGCATCGCGCTCGTGCGCATCACGCAAGGGCTGAACGGCAAGCTCCTGCACGTGGAGCTGGTGCAGCCGTCGATCGATCCCGCCATGGACGCCGAGGTGATGCGCGAGCTCAAGCTCGGCGAGATGGTGCTGCCCGTGCCGCCCACGAAGGGCATGGGCATCCACGATCCCATTCGCAGCATCTGGGCGTTTCAGCTCACCGTCAGCATCGCGCCGCCCGCGCCCATGATCAGCGGCTCGTTCGATATCGAGGCGCTCTTCGACAAGAAGACCCGCGAGGAGATGGGCGGGAGCCTGGTGGATGTGCGGCTGCCGCTGTCGAGGCGGATCTCGAAGCGGGTGGATCTCGTTTCGGTCGAGTAATTCCGACGACGTAACGGTTCTGTGAATCCCTACGGACAGAACGGCGCGTCGAACGTGCCCGAGAGCTCCGTGAACTGCTGGTTCTGGTCCGGAACGGTCGCCTGGAACGAGCCCTGGACCTCCTGATCACTGGAGACGGTGAGGTTGAGGTTGCCGTCGCTGGCCTCGAAGACGGCGCTCTGGCCGCCGTCCGGGTACGCGATTCCCCAGCCGAGGCCGGCCGCGTACCCGCTCGCCGGCACCTGCGTCACGAGTTGATACGAGCCCACCGGCGGCGGACTGCTCACGCCGGTGCCGTAGACCTTGATGATGATGAATTCGAACTCGCCCGGCGCCCGCGCGCCATGCAGCGCCTCCAGCGCGCCGCACGACATGCCGGTGTTGGTGATGTCCACTTCGTAACCCACCTCCGCCGCCGTCTGGGAATCGAAGAGGTGCAGCTCGAACGCGCCGGCGTCGCCGAACGCGTTGGGGCCGGAGAGCGTGACCGCACCCGGGCCGCCATCGCCCGCCGCGCCTGCGTCGAGTCCGCCATCGCCGACGGTGGTGTTGTTGAGCTCGCAGCCGGCGAAGGCGAGCAAGATGCAAACGGCGAGCTTCTTCTTCATCGTTCCGCTCCGAGCCCGATCAGGCAGTCGACCGGGAACGCATTCTCAGGAAACCGCGATTGCGCTACAAGCACCACGCGCATGGACCGCCGCCTGCTCATGGCTCTGACGCTCGCCGCTGGGTGCACCAGCGCGCCTACCGTCATCACGCCGCCGCCCCCGCCCGCGGGCATCGACGCGACCATTCTCGATCGCTCGGCGGATCCTTGCGCGGATTTCTATCAATTTGCTTGCGGCGGCTGGCTCGCGCGCACCGAGATTCCGCCCGATCGGCCGACGTGGAGCCGCGGCTTCTCCGAGATCCAGGAGCGCAACCTCGCCATCGAGAAGCAGATCCTCGAGGACTACGCCGCTGGCCAGAAGCTCGACGACGTGCCCGAGGCCAAGAAGCTCGGCGACTACTTCGCGGCGTGTATGGACGAGCAGGCCGTGGAGAAGGCCAACCTCGCGCCGCTGGAGACGGAGCTCGCGCGCCTGCGCGTGCGCGACGCCGCGTCGCTCGAGCAAGCGGTGGCCCGGCTGCAGAACGACGGCATCCGCGCGCTCTTCACGCTCGGTGAAGACCAGGACGCGCGCGACGCCACGCAGGTCGTCGCCACGCTCGGCCAGGGCGGCATGGGCCTGCCCGATCGCGACTACTACCTGCGCGACGATCCCAAGACCCAGCGCACCCGCGACGCGTACCTCGCGCACGTGCAGAAGATGCTCGAGCTCTCGGGCGTGGCACCGGCCGACGCGCAGACCCAGGCGCGAAGCATCTTCCACCTCGAGAAGGAGCTGGCCACGGCCGCGCTCTCGCGCGTGGACCGCCGCGATCCGCAGAAGACGTATCACCGCCTCGAGCTCGCCGGGCTCACCCAGCTCGCGCCGCACTTCGACTGGGCCGCGCTCTTCGTCGATTTGGGCCATCCGGGGCTGAAGGCGATCAACGTCAGCGAGCCGGAGTTCTTCAAGGAGCTCGACGCGCTCGTGCAGGCCACGCCGCCCGCAGATTGGAACGCGTACCTGCGCTGGCACCTCTTGAACGCCGCGGCGCCCGCGCTGCCCGCGCGCTTCGTGGACGAGGACTTCGCCTTCACGCGCGAGCTCACCGGCGCGCCGCAGAACCTGCCGCGCTGGAAGCGCTGCGTGGCGTCGACGGACAAGAACCTCGGCTTCGCGCTCGCCCACGCGTACGTGAAGCGCGTGTTCCCGCCCGAGAGCCGCCAGGTCGCGACGGACCTGGTGAAGGAGATCGAGAGCGGCTTCGGCAGCAACCTCGACGGCCTGGCGTGGATGGACGCGGCGACCAAGCAGAAGGCGCAAGCGAAGCTGAGCGCCGTCGCGAACCAGGTGGGCTACCCCGAGACCTGGCGCAGCTACGACGCGCTCGAGATCCAGCGCGACGCCTACCTGCGCGACGTCTTCGCGGGGCGCGCGTTCGACTTGCAGTACGAGCTCGACAAGGTGGGCAGGCCCGTGGACAAGGCCGAGTGGCACATGACGCCGCCCACGGTGAACGCCTACTACTCCGATTCACTTAACCAAATGGTTTTCCTCGCCGGCATCCTCCAGCCGCCGTTCTTCGGCCGCGAGAGCGCCGCGCCCGTGAACTACGGCGGCATCGGCATGGTCGTCGGCCACGAGCTCACCCACGGCTTCGACGACAAGGGCCGCCAGTTCGACGCGAGCGGCAACCTCGCCGACTGGTGGAGCCCCGAGGCCGGCAAGGCCTTCACCGAGCGCGCGAGCTGCGTACAGAAGCAGTTCGACGGCTACGTGGCCGTGGACGACGTGCACGTGAACGGCGCCCTCACCCTCGGCGAGAACATCGCGGACCTCGGTGGCATGAAGCTCTCGTTCGCGGCGATGCAGGCCCGCGAAGCCAAGACACCAAGCGCCGCTGCCGAGTTCACGCCTGAGCAGGCGTTCTTCCTTGGCCAGGCGCAGGCGTGGTGCCGCAAGGATCGCGAGCCGTACGCGCGCTTGCTGGCGACGATCGATCCGCACTCGCCCGCGAAGTGGCGCGTGGTGGGGCCGATGTCGAACCTGCCGCAGTTCGCTGCGGCCTGGCATTGCCCGGCGACGGCGCAGATGGTGCGTCCGGCCGAGACGCGCTGCGAGGTGTGGTGATGCACGTGCGCGTGCTGCTGGCGTTGGCGCTGATCGGCGGGTGCTCGACGTCGAAGCCTGCGCCGCAGCCGACGACGCCGGTGGAGCAGGGGCCCGCGCCGCTCGACGAGCTCGACAAGGCACATCGGGCCGACGCGGCCGGCGATCTCGCGGGCGCGCGGACGCACCTCGAGACCGCCATCAAGTGGGCGCCGAACCTGGGCATCGCGCACGTGGATCTCGCGGACGTGCTCATGCGGTCGGGCGATGAAGGTCCGGCGCTCGCGGCGGCGATCGATTCGGGCAAGAGGCTCGAGCCGACGAATCCGCGGCTCTGGCGCATCGCGGGCATGTACGCCGAGGACCAGGGTGACGCCGCGAATGCGATCTCCGCCTACGAGACCGCGTTGCGCTTCCAGCCCGGCGATCTCAAGTCGCGCTTCCGGCTTGCAGGGCTCTACGCGGGCGCGGGCAAGGTGAACGAGAGCATCTCCGCGTACCAGGCTGTGCTCGCGCAGGACGCAGCCGATCGCCGCGCGCGGCTGTCGCTGGCCGACGAGCTCATCAAGGCGCGCGATCTCTCTGGCGCCGAAGCCCAGCTGACCTTGCTGACGCAGCAGGATCCGAAGAACGCGCTCTACCAGCAGAAGTTGCAGGCGCTCCTGGTCCAGGAAGGCAAGGTCGCGCCGGAGAAGAACAACCGCAACCTGCGTCCGCTGCGGAAGAGCAAGCGCTGAGAGGGCGTCTGCCGCTAGACTCTCGGCAGGCATGTCCTTCGACCTCGACCGACTCCTGCCGGCCGCGCCCACGAGCCCGCTCGACGAAACCGGCGCCCCGCGAATTGGCGCCTACGCGGGCTCCATGGAGCACGTGGACCTCGGCCCGCTCCGCGGCACCGGCCTGCGCGGCCGGCTGCGCCAGATCACCCGCGAGAAGCGCTGGACGTTCGTGATGCTGACCAGTCGCGACGTGGTCTGCTGCTTCGCGATCGTCGACCTCACCTACGCCGCCAACTGCTTCATCTTCGCGGCCGATCGCCACGACAAGAAGATGATCGTGGAGAAGAGCTTCCTCGGCCTGCCGGGCGTGAGCGCGCACGTGGCCGAGCGCCCCGGCGTGGGCGCGCGCGCGAGCTTCTCCGCCAAGGGCGCGGAGCTGCACGTCGAACGCGTGGGCGCGAAGTACCTGGGCACGGCGCGCGTCGACGACGGCAAGCTCAGCCTGAATTTCACGCTCGACACGCAGCCCGCCGCGCCCGCGGTGACGCTCATCGTCCCCGTGGCCGGCGGCATCTTGAATTGCACCCAGAAGTGGTCGGCGCTTCCGGCGCACGGCTCGCTCGTGGTCGGCGAGCGGCGCTACGACCTCGACGGCGGCTTCGGCGGCATGGACTACACGTACGGCCTGCTCGCGCGGGAGACGATCTGGCGCTGGGGCTTCGCGAGCGGCCTGGCGACCGACGGCACGCCCGTGGGCTTCAACGTGGGCGAGGGCATCAACAGCGCCGTTCCCGGCGAGAACGCGCTCTGGTTCGGCAACCAGCCCTGCTACCTGCCCGACGTGCGCTTCACCTTCGATCGCCAGAACCCGCTCGAGCCCTGGCGCATCCAGAGCGACGACGGAAGCGTGGACCTGCGCTTCACCGGCGCCGGCTTCCACCGCGAGGCGCGCAACCTGGTCGTCGCCGCCAGCAAGTTCGTCCAGGTGGCGGGCGAGTTCTCGGGCAAGCTCCGCGGTCGCGGCGGCAAGGTCGTCGAGGTGCAGGGACTTCCGGGAGTGGTCGAAGATCAGTTCGTCCGCTGGTAGGAGGCGGCGCGCGGGTGTGAGATCGTCGAGCGCGCTGTTGCTGGGCCAGGAGCAATGCACCTCACCGAAGACAACTACAAGCAGCTGCTCGCCGGCGAGGAGTTCCCCGGCTCGGAGGAGCTCGCCAAGCACCTCGAGTCGCCGTGCCCCGCGTGCGAGGCGTTCCTCGGCGAGCGCCGGCCGCAGAGCGTGCTCAAGCCGCTCCTGCTCACCCAGACCGTGCCCCCGAGCGCGCCTGCGGTGGCGACCAATCGGACGCCTGCGCGTCTGGTCTCGTGGCACCGCGCCGAGAACCTGGCGCTGATGCTCACCGACATCAAGGGCTTCACCGAGCGCACCAGCCGCAAGACGCGCGCTGAGGTCGAGCGGCTCCTGCAAATCCACGAGGCGCTGATGCTGCCCGTGTTCCGCGCCTTCAACGGCGTGGTGCGCAAGAGCATCGGCGACGCCTATCTCGTGACTTTCGAGTCGCCCACCAACGCGGTGCTCTGCGGCGCGGCGATTCAGGACCGGCTCTTCACCTTCAACCAGGCCGCGCCCGAGCCCGACCGCATGGAAGTGCGCGTGGTGCTCAACGCCGGCGAGGTGCGCGCCGAGCCGCGCGACGTCTTTGGCGAGCCGGTGCACATCGCCCAGCGCGTGGAAGAGGTCGCGGAGGCGAACGAGGTCACTCTCACCGAGGCCATGTTCCTGGTGATGAACAAGGCCGAGGTGCCCTCGGTGGAGCTGGGGCAGTTCGAGCTCCGCGGTATTAACGAAAAGGTAAAGCTCTTCAAGATCCCGCGCGGCGGGCGCACCGCGAATGGCGCGTCGCCGAATCCGAACCACGCGACCCTGCCGTTCGGCGGCCTCGGCCTGCAGCGCGCGGGCAAGCTCCCCGAAACCGACCTCGCGACGATCGAGCGCGCCCTCGTCGCCCGCCAGAGCCGCCGCGCGCTGGTGGCCCAGGCCCAGCGCTTCCTGCGCAGCCCGGAGGGCATCAAGGTCACCGCGGCCGTGGCGGGCGTGCTGTTGCTGGGCATCGTGGGCGTCAGCGTGAAAATGGCCATGAAGCCCAAGGTCGAGCGCGCCCTCGACGCCGGGAAGATGGCCGAAGCGCGCGAGCTCGTCGCCCTCATGCCCAAGGGCCCGGACAAGACCTACTGGCAGGCCCGCCTCGACGAGAAGGACGACGCCGGCCGCGCCATCCACGGCTACGTCACCGCCGCGCACGACAACGCCGAGTGGGTGAAGCCCTCCATCGAGCGGCTGGGGCTCATCGCCAAGGGCGGCAACTGCGAGATCAAGGTTCGCGTTGCCGACGCGCTGGGCGAGCTGGGCGAATCCGCTGGCCGCTCCGTGCTCGAGGACCTCAGCAAAGAACAGCCCGAGAAGGACGACTCCTTCCTCGGCCGCCTCCGCGACCCGTGCGATCCCGCGAAGCACGCCGAGAAGGCCCTCGAGAAGATCACCCACTGACCCACCCGATTTCGCGTGTGGCCCCCACACGCCTTTGGCAAGCTCATCGCGATGCTCGGCAGCCTCCTCGCGCTGGCCCTCACTGCTGCGCCGCAGGTCCGGCAGGTGGTGATCTACCCGCTGCGCCACCCCGATGGCCGCGACGCCCAGGCGGCGGCGCTGCAGCGGCTGGTGGAGACGAGCCTCACTGCGCGCGGGGTCGTGCTCGGGACGGGCGGCAACGACGGCTTCGCCGCCTGCAACAGCGCCACCTGCCTCAACTCGCGCACCCAGGCCCGGCCTGGTGAGGCGGCGGTGGTGGCGAGCTGGACGTCGTTCGGCGCGTCGTCGGTGCTCACCCTGGTCGTTGTGGATGACCGCGAAGGCCACCAGGCGTTCGAGCTCGCGGCGCCGGCGGCCAGCGACTTCGAGCTGCCGTTGATCGTCAACAGTCTCGCCACCCAGCTCGGCGACAAGCTCGACCTGCCGCCGCCAGGCGAAGTGCGTCACCCCGAGGCGGACCACCTCACGTTCGGGCTCTCGCTGAAGGTCGGCAACACCATCGGCGCCACGCAGTCCACGAGCAAGTTCTCGGGGTTGAACCTGAACTTCGCGCTCGAGGGCGACTACCTGGCCGCGCCCGAGTTCTGGCCATTCGTGGATCTCTCCGTCGTGCTCGCGCGCGCCACGAACGGCCAGCGCGTACAGCTGGTGCCTTTCCTGCTCGGCGCCAAGTACGTCTTCCGAAAAGGCCACGACCTGCGGCCGTTCCTGGGCATGGCGCTCGGGTTGAGCTTCCTCGCTCAGAACCCCGACGCCGACACCGGCACCTCGAGCACCTTCGAGGTCAACGGCGTCGGTGGCGTGAACTGGTCGCTCTTCGACGAGCTCGCGCTCGTCGCCGAAGCGAAGGCCAACTTGAACGGCCTGGAAGCGAGCGGGAGCTCGGGCCTGGTGGCCGCCATGCAATTCAACTTCGGCGCCCTGGTGCTGTTCTAATGCGGCCCATGCGAACCCAGCTCTCGCTCGTGCTCGGCTTTGCCCTCGCGGCCTGCACCAAGGAGCCGCCGCCGGCGCCGCCGGGTCGGCCCATCGACGTGTGCGCGGGCGTGTCCAACCAGGTCGACTGCGGCATCAAGCCCGAAGGTCCGCTGCCCGAGGGCTTCGACGCCGCTGCCAACTGCTACACCGTGGGCAACCAGCAGTTTCACTGCGGGCTCTTTGAAGCCGCGGCCGGCTCGTTCCAGCGCGCCACGCAGATGAAGCCCGACGCGCGCTACTTCCACGCCTACGGCGACGCGCTCTACCTCCAGGAGAAGTGGCAGTCGGCGCACGAGGCGTTCCGCAAGGCCGTGGAGCTCGACCCGAAGAAGCGCGAGAGCTGGGCACGCGTGGCCGAGATTGGCGTGCGCCTGCACCTGCTCGACGAGGTGCACGACGCCGCGCAGAAGGCGCTCGCGATCGATCCCAGCAAGCCCGACGTGATGCGCGCGGAGGCCGAGGCGTACGCGGCGGACTCGCAGTTCGACAAGGCGATCGATGAGCTCCACGCCGCCGAGAAGCTTGGGACGTCGCAGAACAAGCTCGAGTGTGCGCAGCAGGAAGTGGAGATCGCGTCGCTGAAGCTCAAGCGCCTGCAGAAGGACGGGGGGACCGATGATCGAATTGCGGATGCCCAGGAGCAGGTCGCGGATGCGCTGGAGCGAGAGCTCAGCTTTGGCGACGGAAAGATCGCCGAGCAGGGCATCTATCGCTCGCTCGCCGATGCCCGGCTCGCCGCAGGACAGTTCGACAAGGCGGAAGCGGCGCTGCTCAAGTCGTCGGAGATGAACCCCAAGGACTTCATCAGCGCGCGCATGGTGGGCATGATCCGGGAGCAGCGCCACGACACCGCAGGCGCGCGCCAGGCGCTGCAAGCGTCGCTGAAAGTCGAGCCCAAGCAGGCCATGCCGTACATCGTCCTGGGCCGCATCGACGCAGCCGCGGGCGACATGCCCTCAGCCAAGAAGGACTTCGACGAGGCGCTGAAGAACGAAGACGGCAAGGACGCCCTCGAAACGCGCCAGCTCGCCGAGCTCGCCACGAAGGTCGGCGCGAAGGACAAGGCCGAGGCGCTCTACAAGTCACTCGACGAAGATCCCGATCAGTCCGCGCGCGTGGATTTCTGGCTCGATCAGGCCGCGGCGTCGAACGCGCTGGGCCACGCGGATGACGTGAAGAAGGCGTGCAAGCGCGCGCACGCGCTCGTCGAGACCGAGACCTGTCCGCCCAAGCCCGACGCTAGCCAGCACCGGTGATCGTCGCGGCCAGCACCTCGCCCACGCTCACCGCGTTGATGCCGTGGACCACCGCGAGCCGCACGGGATCGAAGAGCAGGGCGGCCAGGTACCACGCCGGCGCGTAGTCGAGCCGCACCAGGCCGCGCACGTTGATGCCCGTGGCGCCGTAGTCCCACGGGCAGCGTCCGAGCACACGCCGCAAGATCGACCCGCTCGCAAACTCCATCGCGTAGATGACCGCCACGTACAGCGCCGCGCGCGCGGGCCACGACACCGCCGACATGTGCGTGCCGAGCTGATCCAGCGCGAGCATGCCCAGCCCGTAGATGGGGTGCATCCACAGGTAGGTGCGCGCGGTGGCAGCGCGGTCGCGGGCGAGCACCGCGCTCGCCCCGGTGAAGAGCACCTCCACCACCCAGCCCAGCAAGCCGTAGATGAAGAACCTCGCCAGCACGCCCGACCCCGCATCGCCGTCCGAAAAAAACCTAGGTACTCGCCTTCGCACCCGGGAAGCGGGCGATGCACCTCGCCTTCATCCAGCGGTCAGAACAGGCGTCGCGAAGCGGATGGCTCGGTTTGACACCCCCGGGATCGCCCGCTAGCTTGCCGCCGATTTTCATCCTTTCGACGGGAGCGCGGAGTGTCCGGACTGGGCGGCAAGCGTGTGGTGGTGATGGGCGGCGCTGGCTTCCTGGGTTCGCACCTGTGCGATGCCATCCTCGCCCAGGGCGGCAGCGCGGTGGCCGTCGACAACCTCGTCACCGGCGACCTGCGCAACATCGCGCACCTGCGCGAGAAGCCGAATTTCGAGTTCATGCAGCACGACGTCACCGTGCCCTTCGACGTGAAGGGCCAGGTCGACTACGTCCTGAACATGGCCTCGCCGGCCTCGCCCTTCGACTACGCGCGGCTGCCGATCGAGACCCTCCGCGTGGGCTCGCTGGGCACCGAGCACGGCTTGCAGCTCGCGCTGGCCAAGAAGGCCGTGTTCCTCCAGGCGTCCACCAGCGAGATCTACGGCGACCCGACCGTTCACCCGCAGCCCGAGAGCTACTGGGGCAACGTGAACTCCATCGGCCCGCGCAGCTGCTACGACGAGGCCAAGCGCTACGGCGAGGCCATCGTCATGGCGTACCACCGCACCCACGGCGTGAAGACGCGCATGGTCCGCATCTTCAACACCTACGGGCCGCGCATGCGCACCGAGGACGGCCGTGTGGTGCCCGCGTTCGTGAGCCAGGCGCTGCGCAACGAGGACTTCACCATCTTCGGCGACGGCAGCCAGACGCGCTCCTTCTGCTACGTGGACGACGAGGTGCGCGGCATCCTGCTCCTCGCGCAGTCGGACGTGGCGGAGCCGGTGAACATCGGCAACCCGAACGAGTTCACCATGCTCCAGCTCGCCGAGGTGGCGCGGAAGGTGACCGGCTGCACCTCCAAGACTTCCTTCAAGCCGCTGCCCAAGGACGATCCCAAGCAGCGCAAGCCCGACATCACCCGCGCCAAGCAGCTCCTCGGCTGGGAGCCGCAGATCCAGCTCGAAGAGGGATTGAAGCGCACGGTGGCGTGGTTCAAGACCCAGGTCTGAACCGTCCGGCTGCGCGCATTGTGGCGGCGGGGCGGGGTGGGCACCTTTGCACCGCGGAAAGAACTCGGGAGGCGGGCCGTGAAGATCCTGGTCACCGGTGGCGCGGGCTTCATCGGCTCGCATGTGTGCGACGCGTTCCTGGCCAAGGGCCATGAGGTCCACGCGCTCGACGATCTCTCGTCGGGCAAGCGCGAGAACCTCGACCCGAAGGTGAAGCTCACCGTCGCCGACATCCGCAGCAAGGACGCGCAGGAGCTGATCCTCGCGCAGCGCTTCGACGCCATGGCGCACCTCGCCGCGCAGATGGACGTGCGCCGCTCCGTGGCCGATCCGCGCTTCGACGCCGACGTGAACATCGGCGGCTTCATCAACCTGCTCGAGGCCTGCGTGAAGGCGGGCACGAAGCGCGTCGTCTTCTCGTCGACGGGCGGCGCCATCTACGGCGAGCAGGACGAGTTCCCCGCGAAGGAGTCGCACGCGACGCGGCCCGTGTCGCCGTACGGCACCAGCAAGGCCGCGGGCGAGCTGTACCTCGGCTACTACAAGGCGCAGTTCAACCTGGGCTACTGCGCGCTGCGCTACGCGAACGTGTACGGGCCGCGTCAGAACCCGCATGGCGAAGCGGGCGTGGTGGCCATCTTCTCCGAGCGACTGCTCGATGGCCGGCCGTGCACCATCTTCGGCGACGGCAAGCAGACCCGCGACTTCGTCTATGTGAAGGACGTGGCCCGCGCGAACGTGCTCGCGCTCGAGAGCGACTTCGTGGGGCCCGTGAACATCGGCACCGGCAAAGAGACCGACGTGAACGAGCTCTACAAGCTGCTCGCGCAGGCCGCGGGCTCCAAGGCCGACGCGACGCACGCGCCGAAGAAGCCCGGCGAGCAGATGCGCTCGTGCATCGACAACGGCCGCGCGCGCGAGCTCTTCGGCTGGAAGCCGGAGCGCAGCCTCGCCGACGGGCTCGCGGAGACGATCGCGTTCTTCCGCGGCGTGAAGTCGGGCTCGCGGCAGACGGCGTAGTCAGGCCGCACGACCGGAGATGACGACGCGGCGCACGGCGTGTCGCAGCCGAAGCCTTCGCTCCACGAAGCGCCGATACTCGCGCTGGTGCAGCTGACCGCAGCGCCGGTAGTGCAGCCCGGCGGCGATGACCGCCTCGCGATCGTCGTGCCAGACGCGCACGCGCTCCATCAGCCGCTCGTGAAGGGCCTCGAGCCGCTCGGGAGGTCGCGCGCGGTCGATTCGGAGCAGCGCCTGGACCAGCGTGTCGGCGTCGATCTCGTCGAGGTATTCGATCTCGCCGAGCATGTGGGCCTGGTAGCGCAGCGTCAGTGACGCCTCGGCCACCGCCTCCGCGCTCTCCGCGTGGGCAATCGTGGCCTGCACGAGCGCGTCACCCGCCCGGCAGAGCTGCTCGTGGACCGACTCGAGCCGCGCCCAGGCCGAGAGTGCGGCCTCCGCGGCGGACTCCGCCTCTGCATCCATCGACTCCAGAACGACGGCAAGGTCCTCGTTCAAGTCAGCGGGCGTGATGCACGGCGGCGAGAAGACGAAGTGGCGCATGACAGCCTCCTTGCGCTCCCCGCTTTGCAGCATCTCGGCCAGCATCCAACCTCGCGAAACCTGGAGCTTGTCCCCGTGAGGTGTCCGCGGCGCGATCAGCCCGCGATCGCCGCGCGGACGGTGTCGGCGCCTGGACGGATGTGCTAGGTCAGCGCGGTGCACCTCCTGCTCGCCCTGGCCCTGATGGCCGCTTCCGCACCCGCGCCAGTCAACGACGCGGCGGCCTGCGAGAAGCTCTGGGACGACACCGTCGCCGCTGCGGCGCCCGACCTCGATCCGTCGGACGACCTGCGCAAGGGCTACCTGCTGCGCGAGAAGCAGCAGCTGGTGATGAAGTGCAAGGGCGCGTCGGCGGAGGTCGTGAGCTGTCCCAAGCAGGCCACGGCCGCGTGCGCTGCCAAGTTCCCGCAGCCGCCGGATGGCGGGCGCGCGCTCGGCCTGGCCACGTGCGTGTACCCGGAGGTTCAGCGCTGCGTGCAGGAAGGCCTCATCGCCACGGCGTCCCACGGCGACGTGGCCGCGCTGCTTGCCGAGCTGGAGTCGGGCAAGCTCGCGCCGGAGAAGGGCGGCCTGGTCAAGCTGACCGGCGAGCGCATGCTCTTCAGCCAGAAGGGCGAAGCGCTCGCCGAGAAGCACGACAAGGGCTACTGGCTGCTCCTGGTGACCAAGCGTGCGGGCGCGCGCATCGACGGCGTGCTGCTCAAGTCGGCCGGCGCGTCGGCGCTGCCCGCCTCGGGCGACCTGACGATCTCGGGCCTGCACGCCTACGTGGTGAAGGCGGCGGCGGGCGGCGTCCGGGTGAGCACCGAAAAGCCCTGATTCAGGCCCGGATCCCGGCGGCCGCTGCCGCTGGTATTCGTCGGCCCCATTTGTTACTCACCGCCGACTTTCCGACGGCCCTACAGGCCAACCGAGCGTCTTTCCGTGCCCGCTGAGAACGCCAACATCCGCAACTTCTCGATCATCGCCCACATCGACCACGGCAAGAGCACGCTCGCCGATCGACTGCTGGAGTTCACGGGCACGGTCACCAAGCGCGAGGCGCAGGAACAGTTCCTCGACAACATGGAGTTGGAGCGCGAGCGCGGAATCACCATCAAGGCCCAGTCGGTGCGCATGAAGTACCGCGCCAAGGACGGCAAGGACTACATCCTCAACCTCATCGACACGCCCGGGCACGTGGACTTCGCGTACGAGGTCAGCCGCTCGCTGGCCGCGTGCGAGGGCGCCATCCTCGTGGTTGACGCGAGCCAGGGCGTTGAAGCCCAGACGCTCGCCAACGTGTACATGGCCCTCGAGCACGACCTCGCCATCGTGCCGGTGATCAACAAGGTCGACCTGCCCACCGCCGACGTACCCGGCGCGCGCCGCGAGATCGAGGACGTCATCGGCCTCGACGCCAGCGAGGCCGTGCCCGCCAGCGCCAAGGAAGGCATCGGCATCACCGAGATCCTCGAGGAGATCGTCAAGAAGGTGCCGCCGCCCAAGGGCGAGCTGAGCGCGCCGCTCAAGGCCCTCATCTTCGACAGCTGGTACGACAGCTACCGCGGCGTGGTGATGCTCATTCGCGTGCTCGAGGGCACGATCTCGCCCAAGCAGAAGATCAAGTTCTGGAGCAACAACAAGGAGTACGAGGTTCAGGAGGTCGGCTTCTTCGCGCCGTTCGCCAAGCCGGCCGACAAGCTCATCGCCGGCGAGGTGGGCTTCCTGGTCGCCAACGTGAAGGAGATCCAGGACGCGAAGGTGGGCGACACCGTCACCGACTTCCGCAAGCCGACCGACTCGCCATTCCCGGGCTTCAAAGAAGTGAAGCCCATGGTGTTCAGCGGCATCTTCCCCATCGACTCCGCTGAGTACGAGAACCTCCGCGACGCGCTCGCCAAGCTCAAGCTCAACGACTCCGCCTTCACCTACGAGCCCGAGGTGAGCCAGGCGCTCGGCTTCGGGTTCCGCTGCGGCTACTTGGGCCTCTTGCACATGGAGATCGTGCAGGAGCGGCTCGAGCGCGAGTACAAGCTCGACCTCATCACCACCGCGCCGAGCGTGGTCTACAAGGTGTACCTGAACGACACGACCGAGCTGGTCGTCGACAACCCGGCCAAGCTCCCTCCTGTGCAGAACATCGAGCACATGGAGGAGCCCATGCTCACCTGCAACATCCACGTGCCCCAAGACTACGTGGGTGCGGTGCTCAAGCTCTGCCAGGACCGCCGCGGCATTCAGCAGGACCTGAAGCACGTGGGCGCGCGGCGCCTGCAGGTCATCTACTTGATGCCGCTGTCGGAGGTCGTCTTCGACTTCTTCGACAAGCTCAAAAGCGTGACCCGCGGGTACGCCAGCCTCGACTACGAGCTCGCGAAGTACCAGACCTCGGAGCTGGTGAAGCTCGACATCCTCATCAACGGCGAGCCGGTGGACGCGCTCAGCATCATCGTGCACCGCGAGCGCGCGTATCAGCGCGGCCGCGACGTGTGCGCCAAGCTGAAGGAAGTGATCCCCAAGCAGATGTACGAGATCGCCATCCAGGCGGCGATCGGCAGCAAGGTCATCGCCCGCGAGACCATCAAGGCCTTCCGCAAGAACGTGCTCGCCAAGTGCTACGGCGGCGACATCAGCCGCAAGCGCAAGCTCCTCGAGAAGCAGAAGGAGGGCAAGAAGCGCCTCAAGCAGGTGGGCAACATCGAGATTCCCCAGGAGGCGTTCCTGGCGGTGCTCAAGGTCGAGGAGTAGGCGCTACTTCGCCTTCTCCATCGACTGCGCGTACTCGAAGACGTCGGCCACGATGGCGTAGGCGTTCTTGTCGGTCGACCTCGTCAGCACGTTGAGCTGCTTGGCGGAGACGGTGCCGGTCTGCTGGGCGTCGAGCCCCGAGATGTGCCCGCCGCCGTAGATGGCCTCGATGCCGGCGCCGAAGAGCGAGCGCCCGCTGCGCCAACGCGGCGTGTTCTCGAGCAGCGTGGAGAGCGCCTCGGTCTCCGCCTTGGAGAAGCCGAGCCGCTTGGCGTTGCGGGCGAGGTCGCGCTGGGTGACGACGCCGTCGTGGTTGGTGTCGAGCTTCTGGACGTCGTGGGCGAGCTTCTCACCGGCGCGGAACGCATCGGCGGTGCGGACACTGCCGGTGGGCTTGATGGCGGTCATGACAGGCTCCGTTGCAGGGGGTGCGCGGATTGTCGGAGCCGGAAGCGGGTTGTCGCTGGTTGGCGCGCGGCGCACGCGCTCGCGGCGTGGCGCGCACACTTCGACTATCGGCGGGCCCGCGCCTTGTTCGGCTTCGGTGAACTGAACGCGACGGCGTCCGGGCGCGGCTTCCCGGGCTGCGTGGTGAACTGCGATTGCGCTCGCGCTTTCGCGTAGGTGCGCTCGGACTTCGTCGGTTCCAGCACGAGCGCGAGCGTGTCGCCGACCTTCAAGTTCGCTTCGTCACGGAACTCGTCGTCGAGCGCGATGAAGAAGCGGCCCCAGCGATCGCCGATGTAGCCGTCGTACTTCGTGCCGTTCACCGAGCCCCGCACGAGCCAACCGTGCCGGCGGCCAGCGAGGCGCACCGGCTTCTGGCCCCAGCGCTCCTCGGGATCGAACGGCACGATCACCGCGCAGACGCCTTTGTGTCCCTCGAACAGCTCTGACTCGAAGCGCGCCTTGGCCATGCGCAAATCGTGACACGCTGATGCGTATCATTGCAGGCGAAGATGTCGGCGCGAGGTGCCCGCGTGTTCCAGCGGTACGTGGCCATTGGCGACAGCACCACGGAGGGACTCGACGATCCCGACGGCCGGGGCGGCTATCGCGGCTGGGCCAATCGGCTCGCGGAGATGCTCGCGCGCGAGAACCCTCGGCTCCTCTACGCCAACCTGGCCATCCGCGGGCTCATCACGCGGCAGATTCGCGAGACCCAGCTCTCGCGTGCGGTGGCCATGAAGCCGGATCTGTCGACGGTCGTCGCGGGCATGAACGATCTGCTCCGGCCGCGTTTCGATGCACGCGCGTACGGATCCGACATGGAGGCGATGTTCGGCGCGCTGGTTCGGGGCGGCGCCACGGTGCTTTCGTTCACGATTCCCGACCTCACGCCGGTGATGCCGCTCGCGCTCCCGCTTCGACGCCGGCTGATGGCCTTGAACGAGCAGCTCCGTCGCGCCGCGCTGGTGACGGGTGCAATCCTCGTGGACTTTGCTGCGCATCCGGTCGCGTCGGATCCACGAATCTGGGCCGAGGATCGGCTGCACGTGAATCCCGTCGGTCACGCGCGCGTGGCGGCCGCGTTCGCCGACGCGCTGAAGCTGCCCGGCTCGAATGCTTCGTGGTGCGAACCATTCTCCGAGCCCCTGCGTCGCGGCCCACACGAGCTCCTGCGCGCCGAGGTGGTGTGGGTGCGGAGGCACTTCTGGCCCTGGCTCAGCTGGCACCTGCGCGGTCACACCAAGGAAGAAGTTCGCGTGCCCAAGCGGCCCGAGATGAGCCCGATCGAGGGCTGACGGTCCGCAGCTACTCCACCCAGCGCGCCACGAAGAGGTTGGTGTCGTGGCTGCCCGGCGCGCTCGCGCGATTCGACGCCCACACCACGAACTCGCCGTCCGGGCTGAACATGGGGAAGCCGTCGAAGCCGGGCGAGGTGGTGACGCGCTCCGGCTCGCCGCCGGCCTTGTCCACGAGCCAGAGATCGAACTCACGGCCCTGCGGATCCCCCTTGTTCGACGCGAAGATCACGTGGCTCGAGTCGGGCGTGAAGAACGGGCAGAAGTTCGCGGCGCCATTGTGGGTGAGCTGCCGCAGGTTCGTGCCGTCGGACTTCATCACGAAGAGCTCCATGTTCGTGGGCTTCACCAGGCCCTGGGCGAGCAGCGTCTTGTACTCGTCGAGCGCGGCGCCGGTCGGATGGTTCGCGCGGAAGACGATCTCGCTGCAATCGGAGTTGTAGAACGCGCCGCCGTCGTACCCAGGCGTATTCGTGAGTCGTTTCACCTGGCCGGCCTCGTCCATTTCATACAATTCGAGATCGCCGTCGCGCGTGGACGTGAACACGAACTTGCCGCCGCGCGGGCACCAGGTCGCTTCCGCGTCGTAGCCGTTCGCGGTGGTGAGGCGCTTCGCGTGCGAGCCGTCCGGGTCTGCCTCGAAGATGTCGTACGTGGGGTAGACGGCCCAGACGTAGCCGTGCGAGCGGTCGGGCTCCTTGGGGCAGCTCTCGCCGCCCAGCTCCGTCGACGCGTAGATGATCTTGTCCTGCTGCGGGTAGCGGAAGTAGCCGCAGGTCGTGCGTCCCTTGCCGCTGGAGACCATCTTCGTCTCGCCGGTCGCGAGATCCAGCGTGAACTGCTGGTCGCACTTTCGATCGCCGGAGTAGCCCTGGAAGATGAGCTTGGTGCCGTCGGGGCTCCAGTACGCCTCGGCGTTCTGGCCGCCGAAGGTGAGCTGGCGAATGTCACGAAAATGTCTTTCGCCTTCGAAGGTCTTCTCGAAGGGCTTGCCGGCCTTGATGACGAAGCTCTTTCCGGGGCGATTTGCAAAATACTCGGCGACCTTGGGCTTCGGCTCCGGCGTCGGCGGCGCGTTGGACGCAGCAGGCCCGCTCGCGGACGCCATCTTCGCGTCGGCGCCCGGGTGCGCCTGACCGGGCTTGATGTTGCCCATGTCCGAGCGCGAGCCGAGCGTGGCGCGCAGCGTGAGGTTTTTTCCAGCGCGCACGACGACCACGTCGATGGTGTCGTTCGGCTTGTGGTCCTGGAGCGCGTAGGTCATGTCGTAGAGGTTCTCGATACGCGTGCCGGCCATGCCGATGATGCGGTCGCCGCCCTTGATGCCGGCCTTGTCCG
The DNA here is from genome assembly GCA_018266075.1 of Deltaproteobacteria bacterium. GTDB lineage: Bacteria > Myxococcota > Myxococcia > Myxococcales > SZAS-1 > SZAS-1. Next base: position 48,929 of record JAFEBB010000033.1, read on the forward strand.
CGGGGCCGCCGGCGCGCACGTCGCTGAGCTTCACGCCGCCCTCGGTCGCTTCCATCGCGCTGTAGTCGGGCACGGTGCCGAGGTACGCGCCGTAGCCGCGGCTGTCGCCCTCGAACGCGGGCGCGGTCACCGAGCGCGCGTACTGCGGCGCCTGGGCGTCGGTCGCGAGCTCGCTGAGCACGTGCGTGGTGGTCTCGATCACGCGCGCCGCGCCGGCGAAGTTGAGCGTCTCGGGCTTGTCGTCGGGCGTGTGGTAGCGGTCGTGGCTGCCGGTGAAGAAGAAGATCACCGGGATGTGCCGCGCGTAGAACGCGGTCTGATCCGACGGGCCGTAGCCATCGCCGTGCGCGTTGATCTTCAAGCCGCCGAACGGCTGCGCGCGATCGAGGATCGACTTCCACTCCGGCGCCGAGTCCGAGCCCATGGCGATGAGGTTGTCGTCGCGGAGCTGGCCGACCATGTCCAGGTTCACCATCGACACCACGCGCTCGAGCGGGAAGGGCGGGTGCTCGGTGAAGTACGACGAGCCCGCGAGACCGCTCTCCTCGCCCGAGAACAGCATCACCACGAGCGTTCGCGCGCTCGGCGCGTCCTTGAGCAGCGCCTGGGCCTTCTCTGCCGCGAGCACCACGGACACGTCGCCCGAGGCGTTGTCGTCTGCGCCGTTGTGGATCGCGTGCACGTTGGGCCGCATCGAGCCCTCGCCGCCGTAGCCGAGGTGGTCGTAGTGCGCGCCCACGACGACGATCTGGTCCTTGAGCGCGCCCTTGCCCGGCAACACGCCGGCGACGTTTGCGGTTTCACTCCAGGTGTTGGTCACGTTGACCTTGCCCGAGAGCGTGAGCCCGCGAATCACCTTCGAGCGCGGCTTGAGATCGCGGTCGACGTCCTTCTGGAACTGGTCGAGCTTGATGCCCGCGCGCTCGAGCCACTTCTGCGCGGTCGAGGTCTTCACCTGCAGCACCGGAATTCCCGACGGGCTCTCCGGGCCGTCATTCGCGAGCGCGGGCAGCTTGTCCTTGCCCTCGTCTTGTAACGGTCCGGTTACAAAGACGACGGCCGCCGCGCCGCGCTCGCGGGCCTGCAGGACCTTGTAGCGCAAGGCCGACCAGCGGCTCGGGCGCCGGCCGTCGAAGATGGACGCGTCGTCCTTCTCCTGCGGCTCGTAGCGCAGCATCACCGCGACCTTGCCCTTCAGGTCCACGTTGGCGAGCTCGTCGTAGCCCAGCGACGGCGCCGCGATGCCGTAGCCCACGAACACCGCCTCGCCCTTGAAGCTGCCCGAGCTGGTGAAGCCGAGCGGCGTCCAGTCGGCGTCGGCGACGCCGGAGAGCGCGTTGCCCTCGGCCTTCGCGACGCCGGTCTTCACCTTGAATGGCTGGCGGTACGAATTTCCGAACGCGGGCTTGAGCCCCTCGGCCTTGAGCCGCGCCTCGATCCAGTTGGCGGCCTTCTCGATTCCCTTCGTGCCCAGGCCGCGGCCCTCCATGTCGTCGGCGGCGAGGACCTTCACGTCGGCCTCGAAGCGCTTGGCGAGGTCGGCTGGAGCATCGGCCGCGGCGGGCGCTGCGGCGAGGAGCAGGACGAGACCGATGGGACGCACGGGCGACTCCGGGAGCTGAGGCGCGGGAGTCTAGTCCCCCGAGCGCGCGGGTCCAGGCCTGCCAGCGAGCCCACAGTCCGCTGGAAAAAGCCGTTGGTTCAGCCTCGCGGTTCGACTACGTTCCGCGGCCTGATGGCCAGCCTCCGCTCCTCCCGCCGCGACGCCAAGGACCTCCTCAAGGAGGTCAAGGGGCTCACCAAGAAGCAGGGCAAGAAGGTGCCCGCCGAGGGTTTCTCCAAGGTGGCCAAGGCCCAGGACGAGCTCGAGACGGCCATCCGCGGCAACCAGCCCGATCAAATCGTCGGGCTCACGCGCAAGCTCGACGAGCTCACCGGCCAGGTCTACGCCGGCCTCCGCAAGAGCCACGCGCGGCAGTACATCGAGAGCATCGGCAGCGCGGTGCTGGTGGCGGTGCTGCTGCGCCTGTTCGTGGTGGAGATGTTCAAGATCCCCTCGGGATCGATGGTGCCCACGCTGCAGATCGGCGACCACCTCTTCATCTCCAAGTTCATCTACGGCATCCGCATCCCGTTCGTGAACTCGATGCTGGTGCAGTGGCACAACCCGCAGCCGGGCGACGTGATCGTCTTCAACAGCCCCATCGAGCCCGACAAGGACCTCATCAAGCGCGTGGCCGCGGTGCCCGGCGACAAGATCGAGGTGCGCAACGACATCGTCTTCGTGAACGGCCAGATGCAGCCGCGCCGGAAGGTGAAAGAGGACTACCAGTACTGGGACTATGACGAGAACACCGACCGCTGGTTCGACGAGACCCGCGACTCGCTGTGGGAAGAGACGCTGGGCAAGGAGACGCACGCGGCGCTCGAGCGGCGAGACATCCTGCACGCCGTGCTGGAGGGGCCGTTCACGGTGCCGCCCGGCCAGATCTTCGTGCTCGGCGACAACCGCGACAACTCCGCCGACAGCCGCTTCAACGGCGGCTGGACCGTTCCCTACGGCAACATCAAGGGCAAGGCGTTCATCATCATGTTCTCGTGGGGCAAGGGCGGCTGGTGGTTCTGCCACGAGGGCGGCTTCCCCTGCACCGAGTCGGGCCTGCGGCTGGACCGGTTCTTCAAGGGCATCCCGTAACCTCCGCGTCGCCGCGTTGTCGCCAAACTGCCGAGATCTGTCGGGCGGTTGGCGCGCGCGAAGTCCTGGCGATAAGCTTGAGGGGTCATGGAGGACGCGCTCAAGAACGCGGCCCTTCGCCGCCTGCCGTCCATCGATGAGCTGCTCGCAAGTCCCTACGCGCAGCGGCTCCTCGAGAGTCATCCGCGCCAGCTGGTGGTCGACGCGGCTCGTCGCGCCGTGGCCGAGGCGCGCGAAGCGATCCTTCACCGCGGGCAGCACGACCGCGCTGACGTGGGTGAACGCGAGCTCCAGGCCGCGCTCGGAGTGCTCTCGCGGCCGCGGCTGAGACCGGTGCTCAACGCCACCGGCGTGGTGCTGCACACCAACCTCGGCCGCGCGCCGCTGGCGCAGGCCGCCATCGATCGCATGGTCTCGGTGGCCCGCGGCTACGCCAACCTCGAGCTGGATCTCGAGTCCGGCAAGCGCGGCAGCCGCTACGCGCCCGTGGAGGAGCTGCTCTGCACGCTCACCGGCGCCGAGGCGGCGATCGTGGTCAACAACTGCGCGGGCGCGGTGCTGCTGGCGCTCTCGGCGATCGCGAGCGGACGCGAGGTCGTCGTCTCGCGCGGCGAGGCGGTGGAGATCGGCGGCGGCTTCCGCGTGCCCGATGTGATGCGCCAGTCTGGCGCGACGCTCGTGGAAGTGGGAACGACGAACAAGACGCGGCTCGCCGACTACGAACGCGCCGTCACCGAGCGCACCGCGCTCTTCTTGAAGGTGCACCGGTCCAACTTCGCCATCGTGGGCTTCACCGAAGAGGCGAGCGTGGCCGAGTTGGCCGAGCTGGGCAGCATGAAGCGCGTGCCGGTCTTTCACGATCTCGGCTCGGGCGCGCTGCTCGACTTGTCTGCGTCGGGTGTCCACGAGCCCACCGCGGCCGCGAGCATCAAGGCCGGCGCGGATCTCGTGGCATTCTCGGGCGACAAGCTCCTCGGCGGGCCACAGGCCGGCATCCTGGTGGGCAAGCGCGAGCTCGTCCGCGCCGTTCGCGAGCACCCGCTCAACCGCGCGCTCCGCATCGACAAGCTCACGGTGGCCGCGCTGGAGGCCACCCTGCAGCTCTACGCGCAGGGCGAGCACGCGCTCTTGCCGGTGCAGGCCATGCTTCACGAGGAGCCCGCGTCATGTCGGCAGCGCGCCGAGCGTCTGCTTGGCATGGTCACCGCGCAGGGGCTCCGCGCCGAGGTGCGCGACAGCGAGGTTCAGGTGGGCGCTGGCGCTTCGCCGCTGGACGTGCTCCGCTCATCTGCAGTGGTGATTCAGGGGCTCGAGCCGGAGGCGCTGGCGGAGCGGCTTCGAGCGGGGGACCCGGCGGTCCTGGGCCGGGTTGCAGAAGGCAAGCTCTGGCTCGATGTTCGCTGCGTGCCGGAGCACGACATCCAAGCATTGGGCCAAGCGGTCGGCCGGGCCGCTCTGGACTGTGCAACGCCAAAGGGGCAAGGGTAACCGGATGCTGAACAGCAGCGTGCTCGTGCTCAACCGCCTCTATCAACCCATCCACGTGACCAACGTGCGCCGCGCGTTCGCCCTGATGTACCAGGGCGTGGCCCGCGCGGTGGACGCGGAGTACCGCCTCTTCGACTTCGAGTCGTGGACGCAGCTCTCCGCGGCCCTGCACGACTCGGTGGGCGCGGTGGGGCGCCGCATCCGCGTGCCGCGGGTGATCGTGCTCACCTCGTACGAGCACCTGCCCAAGAACCGGGTGCGCTTCTCGCGGCTCAACATCTACGCGCGCGACCAGAACACCTGCCAGTACTGCGGCAAGGTCTTCCCGCGGCACGAGCTCAACCTCGACCACGTGGTGCCGCGCAGCAAGGGCGGCGTGACGAGCTGGGAGAACGTGGTGTGCAGCTGCATCGCGTGCAACCTGCGCAAGGGCGGCCGGTCGCCGGAGGAGGCGCGCATGCCACTCTTCAAGAAGCCGGTGCGCCCGCGCTGGACGCCGTTCTTCCGCACGCCCACCGGCCGCAAGACCTACCGCGAGTGGATCCCGTTCCTGAACCTCGCCGACGCGAGCTACTGGAACGCCGAGCTCAGCGAGGAGTGATGCCCTCCCTCGACGACGCACGCAGCAAGCTCGACGCGCTGGAGCAGAGGCCGCCCACGGGCGTGATGGGCTGGAGCGCCTCGGAGATCCTCCAGCACTGCGCGCAGAGCGTGGAGATGAGCATCCAGGGCTTCCCGACGATGCGGAGCATCATCGTCCGCGGGCTCTTCGGGCCCATGGTGAAGCGCAAGTTCCTCAAGGCCGGCGCCATGAAGCACGACCTCACCGCGCCCATCCCCGGCGCGCCGCCGCTCGATCGCGAGGTGCCGCTGGCCGAGGCGCTCAAGCGCCTGCGCGCGTCGTTCGATGCGTTCCAGGGCTATCGCGGTGAGCTGTCGCCGCACTTCGCGTACGGCGCGGTGAGCCACGACGAGTACGCGCAGCTGCATGCGATGCATGTGCTCGAGCACCTGCAGGCGCTCGGGCTCTAGCGAGCCTTCGTGCCTGGACAGCTCTGCTGGCCACCCATGCACGCGCCCAGCGTCGCCGCGTCTTGCTGGACCTCGCTGACGTTTGCGGGCGCCTTCGCCTTGAAGTGCACGACCGCGCCGTCGCTGGTGTTCTGCACGACCACGTCGGCCTTCTGGGGCAAGGCGCCGCACACGCCAGCGTGCCCCGTCGTGGAGGCGCCGCAGGGACACGCACCGGGCGCCGGGGCTTGCGTCTGCGGCGTTGCGGCCATGGCGCTTCCTCCGAGGAGGAGCGAAGCGGCGAGGGTAGAGAGCAATCGAATCATGGAGTCCTCGGGTCAGGGCGAGCCGCCCGCATCAAAGCGAAAGCGTCGCCGGTCGAGGCTGCAAGCCTCGACCGAGCAGCGCTGCCTTCGAGCTCCAGGCATCGCGTCAGTCGGCCGTCGGGTAGCCCACGCCGAGCAAGTAGGCCTTCTCCGTGGCGATGTCGGAGGCGGAGACATCGCCGCGCACCCAGCGATAGGCGTCGTACTCGAAGGCGATGGGGAAGAACGGACCGCGCGGCGTGCCGCCTTGCAGGTAGTAGGGCGGGCTCGGATCGTCGCCCGACGGCTGATCGCTCGGACGCACATATGCGGGCCCCAGCTCGCGACCCGCGATCTGCCACACCTGATCGCCCGTGGGCGGGCCGGGGAACTCCTGCAGGATGACGTCGAGGTCCTGGCCGGCGGCGGAGGTGTAGTTGGCCGCGCTGCCGCCCCAGTGCGCGTAGCCCGCTGCGAGCTCCACGCCAAGGTAACCATTCGGTAACAACGCGCGCGCCTGCTGCAGGTAGAGATCGAGCTCGGCGGGATACACGTACGTGCCACTCGAGGGATTGCTCGCGTCGGGCGCCCAGCCCGGCACCACGCCGTCCCAACCGGGCACGAAGAGAATGTACGGCGTGAGGTCCGGCGACTCCTGGAGCACGCCGACGATCGACGCCAGGTTCTGCATCAGCCACGAATAGCCGTACGTCCAGCCGACGGGATCGTTGTAGCCGCCGGCGGGGTTGCTCTCGCCATCGCCGGCGAGGAAGACCATCACGATGAAGCCGTTCTCGATGGCCTCCTTCACCAGCGCGCGGAAGGCGGGCAGGTCGCCGCTGAGGTCGTTTCCTTGGATGGGGTACGCGTAGCCCTGGTCGCCGGCGTAGTTCCAGCTCAGCGCCATGATGAGGTGCGTGTCGCCGGCGGCGTGCTTGGCCGCGTACACGAGCTGGCGATCGCTCGGGGAGATCGAGGTGATCGCCGGCTCGAACCACGGGATCGTTCCGTAGTCGGGCAGGGTGACGCTCAAGCCCTGGAAGGTGAGCTGCACCGCGCCCACCTGATCGCGCCTGGGCGGCGCGGGCAGGCTCGGCGCGTTAACCGAAATGTTCACAACGGGCGTCGTCGCGCCGAACCACTGCACCTGGTCCTGCAGCATCTGCCACTGCATCGTGTATGTGCCTGGCGTCGAGGGCGCAGTGAGCGTCGCGGTGAACGTGTACGAGCTCCCGGGCGCCACGCACGCCGACGCATCCATGAAGATGCGGTTGGTGCCGAAGGTGGTGTTGTCCTGCGGGTGCTGCGTGCCGAGGTAGTAGCCCTTCGACGGGTAGAGCGCCCAGGCCATGTTGCCGCTGTTCTGCATCACCACCGTGACCTGGAACGTGCTGCCCGCGACGACGTTCGTGGGCACGTTCTGCGAGACAAACGTCGCGTCGTTGGTGCCGCTCACCGGACCCGTGCAGCTCACGCCGGTCGTGCCGGTGCTGCTGCTGGAGCTCGAGCTCGACGTGTTGGACGTGCCCGATGACGTCGACGACGTGGACGCGCCGGTGCTCGAGGTTGTGCTGGTGCTGCCGCTGGTCGACGTCGATGTGTTGCTGGACGTGCTCGTTGTGTTGCTCGACGTCGTCGCGCCGCCGCTCGAGCTCGAGGTGCTGTTGTTCGAACCGCACGCCGCGAGGCAGAGCGCGGCGAACGCGGTGAAGCGAGCGATGGACATGGTGGTGTCGACTCCGCGCACGAGGCCGGCACGGTTGTCGGCGCGCGGCGGATTGTGTTGTGTCAAGACGTTGCGCGCGATCGAGCCCCTGCCGCCAGCTACCGAAGCCGCTTCGAGTAGAAGACGCGCGGCAACGGTTGATAGCCGGCGCGCTCATAGAGCGCGACTGCCGGCGCGTTGTCCGCATAGACGCCGAGGTGGATGGCCGAGGCGCCGTCTTCGCGCGCGAGCGCGTCGAGATCCGCGAGCGCACGCGTGGCCAGCCCGCGCCTTCGCGCGTGGGGCTCGAGGTAGACCTCGGTCAGGAACGCATCGCGCCCGCCGAACTCGAGGTCGTAGCCGTAGGTCAGCACCACGTAGCCCGCGATGGCGCTCGCTCCGTCGAGGACCAGCAGCACGCGTCCCAGAGAGCGGTCGTCGAGCAGCCGAAGCAGCGCAAGCCGGGTGCGCGCCTTGTCGAACGGAACGCGCTCGAGGCGATTGAACTCCACCATCATCTCGAGCAGGTGCTCGAGGTCATCGCGGCTGGCTTGGCGCAGCATGGCGGCTCCTGAGCGGAGTACGGCTCGAGGACGGTGCCGGTGAATGCCGGCCGACTCAGGCCGACGCGCGCACCGCCGGCGCAGCGAGCCCGAACACGCGCACCACTTCTTCCTTGCCCTTGAGCTTGTGCTCGCCGCGATCTTCGCAGCCGCTCGCGAGCTCCTGCGGAAGCCCGGCCATGACCGCCGCCGTGAGCAGCACGTCGGTCCCCAGCGCGTTGTTCAGGTTCTCCACGCGCGAGGCCGTGTTCACGGCGTCGCCCACCACCGCGTACTTCACGCGCGTGTGCGAGCCGAGGTTGCCCGCGACCACGCGACCCGAGTGCAGCCCGATCCGCGAGGCGAGCTGCGGGATCCCGTGCGACTTCCACTGCGCCGACTCGCCCGTGGCGTCCCAGTGCTTGTTGAGCTCCTCGGTGCGCACGCGCATGCGCGCGGCCACGCGCACCGCGCGCGCGGCGTGGTCGGGCAGCGAGTTGGGCGCGCCGAACACGGCCAGGATGGCGTCGCCGAGGAACTCGATCACGCAGCCGCCCTCGGCGTTGATGATCTCGCTCATCGCGCCGAAGTACTCGTTGAGCAGTCCCACCACGCGGTCGGGCTGCAGCGATTCGCAGATCGTCGAGTAGCCGCGGAGGTCGCTAAACAGGATTGTTACGTCGCGGGACTCGCCGCCGAGCTTGGTGCCGTCCGGGTTGTCGAGCACCGCCTGCGCGACCTCCTCGCTCACGTAGCGGCCGAAGGTCTCACGCAGCATGCGTCGCGCCTGCTCGAGGACCTTCTGGCGCGCCACGCCGGCCACCAGCTCCCGCGTGAACGTCACGATGCTCAGGCACACGAAGCCCAGCACCGCGTACGCGCCCATCACCGCCGCCACGCCGCCCCATTCCACCTCGCCGAACAGGAGCAGCATGGCGGAGGCGCCCGCACAGAAGAGCACGGTGGCCACCACGCTTCCCGTGCGCATGGTGAGCACCGAGATGCCCACCAGCAGCATCAGCAGCGCGCAGCCGAGCGTGGCCATCCCCGCCGGCGAGGGAGCCAGCGGAATGGCGGCGAGCATGATCTGGAAGATGAAGGGCAGGTCGAGCACCGGCCCGCCGAGCCACGACTTGCGCAGCACGATCGGGTTCGCCATCGCCACGAAGAGCAGCGCCAGCGAGGCAATCAGGTAGGCCACGGCGTAGGGGAAGGCGGCCCGGAGATCGGCGCGCGTGCCATGCACACCGTAGATGCCGCAGGCGGCCAGTGTGGTCGCCGCGGCGATCCCGCGGAGCAGCAGGTATCGTCGCGCATTGCCAAGGCGGATCTCCGAGGCCACCCGCGAGAACCCGCTTCGGTCTGAGTCGTGCGCGTCGCTCACGCCGCGCCTCCTTCGCCGATCTCCGTGGAGCATCTCACGCCACGGGAGCGCGAGGGAGATCGGTTCTTCGTGGACGCACGCCCGCGCGCCCGCGAGACTTGCGCGATGTTGCGGCTCGCCCTCATCGCTCTGAGCGAGCTCGTCTTCACGCTCGGCCGACGGCTCACGCGCGGCCCCATGCGGCCAACGTGGACGTTCAAGCTCGAGTGGCTGGCGATGGCGCTTCATCGCGACACGCTGGCTTCGAGAGATGAAACCATTCGGTTACATCGCGCGCGCTCGGATGCGATGGCGGGCGAGCCCAAGCTGCTCGGGTTGCAGCGCGTGGACGAGACGATCGCAGGCGTACCGTGCGTGCGGCTGGAGCACGCGGACGGCGCGCCGAATCGGCCGCTGTTCGTGTACCTGCACGGCGGCGGCATGCAGAACGGGTCGTTCCGGACGCACGGCGGGCTCGTCGCTGCGCTCGCGAAGAAGAGCGGCCTCGATGCGCTGGTTCCGCTCTATCGCCTCGCGCCCGAGCATCCGTATCCCGCGGGCCATGACGACGTGACTGCGGTGGTGCGCGAGCTGAGCAAGTCGACACCGCTCGTGCTCGCGGGCGACTCCGCGGGCGGGCTCTTGATGCTTGGGCTCTGCATGCGGCTTCGGGCGGAGGGCCTCGCGATGCCGCTGCGAGGCGTGGCCATCTGCCCGTGGGTCGATCTCGCGCGCGAAGCGCCGAGCCGGGTCGAGAACACGCGCTTCGATTGGTGCCTCCGCGAGGACTGGCTGGCCTGGGCCGAGACCTACGCGCCGAACGTGAATCGCGAGACGCCCGAGCTCTCGCCCGTGCGCGCGGACCTCACGGGCTTGCCGCCGCTGCTCGTGCAGTACGGTACCGCGGAGTGCATCGCCGACGAAGCGCACGCGCTTTGTGAGCAGCTGCGACGTGCGAACGTGAACGTCACCGAGCAGCCCTGGCCCGACATGATCCACGACTGGCACATCCTGGCGGGGCAGGGCATCCCGCAAGCAAGAGACGCCATCGATACCGCTGCGCGCTTCCTCGCGGGCCAACCCTGACGCGTTCGGGTACCCTTCGCGGACATGCCCGCGCCCCTCGAGAAGCTGCTCCCCAAGCCTGGCGATCCACCGCTGTCGAGCGACGAGATCCTCTCGCGCTTCGTGGGCTACGTGGCCGACCAGGGCCTCGAGCTCTACCCCGCGCAGGAAGAAGCAATCCTGGAGCTGCTCGCGGGCAAGCACCTCTTCCTCGCCACGCCGACGGGATCGGGCAAGTCGCTGGTCGCGATGGCGGCCATCTTTCAGGCGCGCTGCGAGGGCAAGACCGCGTACTACACGTGCCCCATCAAGGCGCTCGTGAACGAGAAGTTCTTCGCGCTCTGCGAGGCGTTCGGCGCCGAGAACGTGGGCATGGCCACGGGCGACGCGAGCATCAACAAGGACGCGGCCATCGTGTGCTTCACGGCCGAGATTCTCGCCAACGCCGCCCTGCGCGATCCGTACCGCGAGATCGACTGCGTGGTGATGGACGAGTTCCACTACTACGCCGACAAGGATCGCGGCGTGGCCTGGCAGATCCCGCTGCTGCTGCTCGAGAAGACGCGCTTCCTGCTCATGAGCGCCACGCTCGGAGATACTTCACACATCCAAGCAAAGTTGCAGGAGGTGTCGAAGCGCGAGGTGGCGAAGATTGCCAGCGCGCAGCGCCCGGTCCCGCTCGACTACGAGTACGCCGAGACGCCGCTGCACGAGACCATCCAGAAGCTGCTCGAGACGGAGCGCGCGCCGGTCTACCTCGTGAACTTCACGCAGCGTGCGGCCGCCGAGCAGGCCCAGGCGCTCACCAGCGTGAACTTCAGCAGCAAGGAGACGAAGGCCGCCATCGCCGCGGAGCTCGAAGGCGTCCGCTTCGACACGCCGTTCGGAAAGGACATGCAGCGCCTGCTGCGCCATGGCGTCGGGCTGCACCATGCGGGCCTACTTCCGAAGTATCGACTGCTCGTCGAGAAGCTCGCGCAGATGGGACATCTGAAAGTGGTGAGCGGCACGGACACGCTCGGCGTGGGCGTGAACATCCCCATTCGCACCGTGCTCTTCACGCAGCTCTGCAAGTACGACGGCGAGAAGACCGGCATCCTCACCGCGCGCGACTTCCATCAGATCGCCGGACGCGCGGGACGCAAGGGCTTCGACGATCGCGGCACCGTCGTCGCGCAGGCGCCCGAGCACGTCATCGAGAACGCGCGCATCGCTGAGAAGGGGAAGAAGAACGCCGTCAAGAAGCAGCCGCCCACCAAGGGCTACGTGCACTGGGACAAGAACACGTTCGAGAAGCTCATCGGCAAGGCGCCGGAGCCGCTCGAGTCGCGCTTTCAGGTCACGCACGGGATGCTGCTGAATCTCCTCCAGGCGTATCCGACGCCGTCCGCGTGGCGCTCCGAGCAGCCCGAGGCGCGCGGACCGAAGCCGCCGCGCGGTGGTGGCTATGGCCGACTCGTGCAGCTCATCTCGCGCTCGCACGACAACGCCTACCTGCAGCGCAAGCACCGGCGACATGCGAAGCGCGCCTTCTCGAGCTTGCGCAGCGCGGGGATCGTGAACGTCGTGTTCGGCGAGCAGAAGCTCGGGCGCTTCGTGGAAGTGAGCGATGCGCTCCAGCGAGATTTCTCACTCAACCATTCCCTTTCACTCTTCCTGCTCGACATCCTCGCGCGCATTCCGCGCGAGTCGGAGACCTACCCGCTCGACGTGATCAGCATGGTGGAGGCCATCCTCGAGAACCCGATGGCCGTGCTCTACAAGCAGGTCGACGAGCTCAAGACGCGCAAGATGACGGAGATGAAGGCGCAGGGCATGGAGTACGAGGAGCGCATCGCCGAGCTCGAGAAGATCACCTGGCCCAAGCCGCACGCGGATTTCATCTACGCGAACTTCAACGCCTTCGAGCAGCTGCACCCGTGGCTGAGCGACGACGACATCCGGCCGAAGAGCGTCGCGCGCGAGCTGCTCGAGAGGTTCTGCACCTTCAACGACTACGTGCGCGAGTATGGCCTGCAGCGCAGCGAGGGCGTGCTGCTGCGGTACTTGAGCGATGTGTACAAGACCGTGGTTCAGAACGTGCCCGAGACCTACAAGTCCGACGAGTTGCTCGATCACGTCGCCGCGCTGCGCACGCTCTTGCGCTCCACGGACTCGAGCCTGCTCGACGAGTGGGAGAGCCTCCGCAATCCTGGCGCGGCGAAGGAGCCGGGTGCTGTCGTTCCAACGGGCCCGCTGCCGCTCGATCACGATGCCAAGGCGTTCAACGCGCGCGTGCGCGCGGAGTTGCACCGGCTGGTGCGCGCGTTCGCAGCGAAGAACGCCGAGGACGCGCTCGCTGCCATCTTCGATCCCGACGAGCAGTGGGACGCCGCGAGGCTCGCCGAAGCGTGGAATCCCTTCTTCGCCGAGCACGACAAGTTCGATCTCACGCCGCAAGCGCGCCGGCCGCAGCACACCTTCATCACCAAATCCGGCCCGGGGAAGTACGACGTCCGGCAGCGCGTGTTCGCGTTCGAGCCGCCCAAGCCCCAGGTCCAGATCGAGGGCGTCGAGCCGGAGCCCGAGGAGCCGGGCGGCGAGTGGTTCCTCGAGGGCGTGGTGGATCTGTCCGTCGAGCGCCCCCCGGACGCGCCCCTCGTGGGCCTTCGCCGCTTCGGCCGCTGATCCAGCGTTTGGGCTTGGTTGCAAGTGGATGTAGGATTTTGGGCGTAGCCCCCTGCGCCATGAGCTCGCCCGTCCCCAGACCCGTCGCTGTGCCGCACGCGGAGCCCGCGCGGCGCCGCCGCATGATCGCCGTCGGAGGCGGGAAGGGCGGCATCGGCAAGACGCTCGTGTCCTCGAGCCTGGCCATCGAGCTCGCGCGCCGCGGCAAGGAAGTCGTGCTGCTCGACGCCGATCTCGGCGGCGCCAACGTGCACACCTGCCTGGGCATGGACCCGCCGCTGGTCACGCTCTCGGACTTCGTGAACAAGCGCGTGGCGCGAATCGAAGACGTCGCGCTGCCGACGGGCATCGAGGGCCTGCGCGTGGTGGCCGGCGCGCTCGACGCGCTCGACGCCGCGAATCCCAAGTACCAGCAGAAGCAGAAGCTCTTGCGCCAGGTGCAGCAGCTCGACGTGGACTACGTGGTGCTCGATCTCGGCGCCGGCACGCACTTCAACGTGCTCGACTTCTTCCTCGTGGCCGACCAGGGCATCGCGGTGCTCATGCCCGAGCCGACCAGCATCGAGAATGTTTACCGTTTTGTTAAGGCCGCGTTCTTCCGGCGGCTGGGCTACCTGTCGGATCAGCTGCCCATCAAGCAGCTCGTGGAGCAGGCCATGAGCCAGCGCGGCGCGCCGCGGACGCCGTATCAGCTCCTCACCGAGGTGGAGCGCCTGGCCCCCGAGGCCGCGCCGCTCATCCACCAGACCATCGCCTCCTACCGCCCCGGGCTCATCGTGAACCAGGCGCGCAGCCGCGAAGACTTGGAGATGGGCTACTCGGTCACGGCCGCGTGGAAGAAGTTCTTCGGCCTGGAGATGGATTTCCTGGGCGCGCTCTCCTACGACGACGAGGTCTGGCGCTCGGTGCGTCGACGCCGGCCGGTGCTGGTCGAGAAGCCGTCGTCGCGGGTGGCGCAAGACTTTGCTTCGGTGGTCAACGAGCTCCTCTTCCTCGAACAGCAACAGCGCGCGCGCTCCGCATGAAGAGCCCCCTCGAACAGAATTACTACGAGCTGCTCGAGGTGCCGCGCGACGCGACGCTCGCCGAGGTCGATCGCGCCTACGATCGCGCGCGGGCGTACTACGGCGCGGGCAGCGTGGCCGTGTACACGCTGGTGCAGCCCGACGAGCTCAAGCGCGTCCAAGACCGCATCGACGAGGCGTATCTGATCCTCGCGGACGAGAAGGCGCGCCAGGAGTACGACGCGCGCATCGGTCCGCCGGGTCCCGACGAGCGCCCGCTGCACAAGGACGTGCGGCTCGCCCGCGAGAAGGACGAGGCCAAGAAGGAAGAAGCGCGCAAGGAGAAAGAGGCCGAGCGCCTGGAGGCCGAGAAGGCCGCCGAGAAAGCAGCCGAGCAGCCGCCTCCCGCGCCGCCGGCCACCGAGGCCAAGCCGCCCGAGCCCGAGGTGAAGCGCGAGCCGACCCCCGCGCCGATGCCTGCCGTCGCCAAGGAGCCCACGCCCGCGCCGATGCCGGCCGTGGCCAGGGACACGACTCCAACGCCGATGGCTGCCGTCGCGAAGGAGCCCGAGCCGAAGCCGTCGGAGCCGCCGCCTGCGTCCGTTGCGAACACTGCCCGGCCTCCCTCGCAGGCGAACAAGATGGCGAGCGAGGGCCCGCTCCCGCCGCCGTCGATGGACTACCCGGAGCCCACGCCGCGCGCGGCCGCGTTCGCTGCGACCGTGAAGAAGGAGCGGCCGCCGGAGGTCTCGCCGAAGCCGGCGCCGAAGCCCGAGGTGCCCGACGACGCGGTCTTCACCGGCGACCTCCTGAAGCGCCTGCGCGAGGCCGCCGGGATCACCCTGCACGAGCTCGCGGACCGCACCAAGATTGGCCGTCCGCACCTGGACAACATCGAGAACGATCGCTTCGGCGCGCTGCCGGCGCAGGTGTATCTGCGTGGCTTCCTGATGTCGTATGCGCGGGAGCTCCGGCTGGATCCGCTGCGAGTCTCCAAGAGCTACCTGGAGCAGGTGGCGGCCCAGAAGGGCAAGGCGGGGGCCAAGCCGCGAAGTTGATTTCAGGGGGAAGCGTCCGTACCATCGTGCGGGTCTAGAGCTGAGAGGAACTCCGGGTGCCCATCACCGACGAAGAGCGCGCGAAGGCCATGCGGTTGGCCCGCGCCATCGCCTCCGACATCTCCCTCTACAACGAGGAGAAGATCGTCAAGGGCATCCAGGCCGACAACCTCTTCGACGTCCTCAACGAGGAGATCGAAGAAGGCCGCGCCCTCTATCGCAGCAAGGTCTCCAGCGAGCTCTACCAGGCCACCAACTTCTACGACCGCGCCCTCGTGGACATCGTCGTGAAGTCCAAGGGGCACATCAAGTCGAAGATCTGGTAGCGCGCGTGGCCCAAGGCCCGCTCGAGCTCACCGTCGATGAAGGCGCTGCGGGCTCGCGACTCGACCAATTTCTCGTTGTCCACGCCAAAGAGCTCACCCGCTCTCGGCTGAAGCAGCTCATCGACGACGCCCAGGTGCTCGTCAACGGCGCGCCCGCCAAGCCCGCTCGCAAGCTGAAGGCCGGTGACGCGGTGGTGCTCCACGTGCCCGCGCCGCGGCCCACGCGCGCCGAGGCCGAGGACCTGCCGTTCACCGTTCTGTACGAAGACGCGGACCTGCTCGCGCTCTCCAAGCCCGCCGGCATGGTCGTGCACCCCGCCTCCGGGAACTACACGGGCACGCTGGTGAACGCGCTCCTGCACAAGGTGAAAGACCTGCAAGGCATCGGCGGCGAGCTGCGGCCCGGGCTGGTGCATCGGCTCGATCGCGAGACCTCGGGCTGCATGGTGGTGGCCAAGAACGAGCCCACGCTCAACGCGCTCCAGGCCTCGTTCAAGAAGCGCGACGTCGAAAAACGATATATCGCGATATGTCACGGAGCGCCGCCGCCCTCGGGGACGTGGGACACCGCGTATGGACGTCACCTGCGCGACCGGAAGCGCTTCACCAGCAAGCTCTCCGCGGGCAAGCGCGCGGTGACGCACTGGAAGGTGCTGGAGCGCTTCGACGGCGCGTCGCTGCTGGAGGTGAAGCTCGAGACCGGCCGCACCCACCAGATCCGCGTTCACTTCTCCGACCACGGCTTTCCGTTGCTGCACGACGGCCTCTACGGCGGCACCAGGCGGGAGGCCAAGCTGCCGCCCGG
The DNA here is from genome assembly GCA_018266075.1 of Deltaproteobacteria bacterium. Taxonomy (GTDB): domain Bacteria; phylum Myxococcota; class Myxococcia; order Myxococcales; family SZAS-1; genus SZAS-1. The sequence continues at coordinate 64,963 of JAFEBB010000033.1, forward strand.
TCGCCTGCGCGACGCAGCCGAGGCCATCGGGCGTCAGGCGCTGCACGCGGCGACCCTCGAGTTCCCCCATCCGAAGACGGGCAAGCGCATTCGCGTCGAGTCGCCGTTGCCGGAAGACTTCGAGCGCGCGTTGTCGCTGCTGCGCGGGCGCTGAGGCGCTATAACGGCGCGCCATGGCTCCATCGACCCGCGCTGACCGCTTCCTTCGCGCCTGCCGCCGCGAACCCGTGGACACCACGCCCATCTGGATCATGCGCCAGGCGGGCCGCTACCTGCCCGAGTACCGCAAGGTCCGCGGCACCACCGACTTCCTCACGCTCTGCAAGACGCCCGCGCTGGCCACGGAGGTGACGCTGCAGCCCATCGACATCCTCGGCGTCGACGCGGCCATCCTCTTCAGCGACATCATGGTGCCGCTCGAGCCGATGGGGCTGAAGCTCACCATCGACGAAGGCGTCGGTCCGCGCATCCACAACCCGGTGCGCACCGCGGACGACATCGCGAAGCTCGCGATTCCCGATCCCATCGCCGGCACCGGCTTCGTGATGGACGCCGTCCGTCAGATTCGCAAAGAGCTCGCGGGCAAGGTGCCGCTCATCGGCTTCGCGGGCGCGCCGTTCACGCTCGCGGCGTACGCGGTCGAGGGCGGCGGCAGCCGGAACTACACGCACATCAAGAAGCTCATGTTCAGCGAGCCCAAGCTCGCGCACGCGCTCTTCGACAAGCTCACCGAGACCGTCATCGCCTACCTGCGCGCCCAGATCGAGGCCGGCGTGCAAGCGGTGCAGCTCTTCGACAGCTGGGGCGGCGTGCTCAGCCCGTTTGATTTCGAAACCTTTTCGTTACCTTACTTGAAGCGCATCGTGGACGGCGTGAAGGGCCGCGGCGCGCCGGTGATCCTCTTCGGCACGGACCTGGGGCTGCAGCTCGAGCGGCTCGCGAGCACCGGCGCGGACGTCGTTGGCGTCGATTGGCGCATGAACCTCGACGAAGCGCGCGCGCGGCTGCCGAACACCGCGGTGCAGGGAAATCTCGATCCGGTGGTGCTCTTCGGGCCGCAGTCGGAGCTCGAGGTCCGCGTGCGCGACATCCTCGAGCGCGCCGGCACCGCGCCCGGACACATCTTCAACCTGGGGCACGGCATCCTCCCCGAGACGCCCGTGGAGAACGCGAAGGCGCTCGTGGAGCTCGTGCACCGCCTGGGGAAGCACACGGCATGAGTCGCACGTTGGTGGTGGGCGCGGGGTTGGGCGGGCTGACCGTGGCGCACGCGCTCAAGAAGCGCGGCCAGGAGGTCACCGTTCTCGAGGCCGGTGAGCGTGCAGGCGGCGCCCTCGGATCGATTCAGCGCGATGGCTTTCTGCTCGACCTGGGCCCGAACTCGTTCGTCGATCGCGACGAGGCGTTTCGCGCGCTGGTGCACGAGCTCGGGCTGACGGTCCTTCCGGCGAACCCCGAGGCCAAGGCGCGCTATGTGGTCCGTCGCGGCAAGCTCCTGCCGATTCCGTCGAAGCCGCCCGAGCTCTTGAAGTCGGAGCTGCTCTCGGGCTCGGGCAAGCTGCGCGCGCTGGGCGAGCTGCTGCTCGCGCGCCGGAGCAAGCTCGCCGACGAGTCGCTCGAAGAGTTCGGGCTTCGGCACGTGGGTCGCGAGGCCACGGAGCGGCTCCTGGATGCCATGCAGACCGGCATCTACGCGGGCCGCATCGACGAGCTCTCGGTGGCGTCGACGTTCCCGATGCTCGCGGAGCTCGAGCGGAGCCACCGCTCGCTGCTGCTGGGGATGATCCGCTCGCGAAAGTCGGGGGCGGGTGCACCGCGCGCGGGGTTGAGCTCATTCGCTGGCGGGATGGGCGAGCTCGGAACCGCGCTCGCGAAGTCGCTCGGCGATGCCCTCAAGCTTAACGAATCGGTTAACGAGCTCGTGCGCCGCGCGAACCACTGGACGGTGCGGACTGCGAAGAACGCGTTTGAGGCCGAGCAGGTGATCCTCGCGCTGCATCCCAGGCGCACGGAGCAGCTCCTGCGCCCGCTCGATGCGCCGATCGCCGAGGCGCTCGCGGCCATTCCGCACGCGCCCATGGCCGTGGTGCACCTGGGCTTGCCGCGCGACCGGATCCCGCACCCGCTCGATGGCTTCGGGTTTCTCGTGCCGGCCGTCGAGAACCGCAAGGTGCTGGGCTGCATCTTCTCGAGCGCGATCTTTGCCGGTCGCGCGCCCGAAGGCATGGCGCTGCTCACGGTGCTGCTCGGCGGCCGGCGTCATCCCGAGGTCGTGGACTTCGACGATCGCGCGCTGACGCTGCTCGTGCGCGACGAGCTGCGCACGCTGCTCGGTCTCGACGCCGAACCGGAGCTGACGCACGTCACGCGCCATTCTCTCGGGATTCCGCAGTACGTCGTGGGGCACCGCGCGCGCCTGGAGACGATCAACGGCCGATTGCGTGGCCTGCCTGGACTGCACCTCTGCGGCTGGGGCTACGAGGGCGTGGGCGTCCTGGACGTCTTCAAATCTTCGCAGGCGCTCGCCGCGCGCTTGACCGGCGAGGCCGGCCGCTCCTAGAAGCCGCGCTGCATGGTCCGCCAGTTCTGGATCTACCTGCTCGAGGATGACGAGCCCGCGTTCTTCGACGCCGTCGAGGCCGCGCGCCCGGGCTCGATCGTCGCCGGCAGCAAGTTCGTGCGCGGCGGCGATCCGCAATCGATCCTGCGTGGCGAGGCTTCGAAGCTCGAGTTTCCGCAGCTCTCGCAGCGTGAGACGCACCGGCTCGTGTTTCATCGCGAGGCCAGCCAGGCGCTCATCGCGCATCCGGTCGACGAAGGACCGCTGAAGGGCGCGCAGGCCATCGACGTCTCGCGCTCGGAGTGCCTGCACCTCGTGCGCCCCAAGCCCGTGCGCGGCCTGCTCGAGCCGGCCCGGCTCTTTGGCGAGACCCACGTGATGCGCGGCGAGAAGAAGATTCGAAAGTCGCCTGCGTTCTTCCTGTGGCTCTCGGCGGTGCACAAGAAGCTCAAGGCCACGTTCCCGGTGACGGGCGTCGACTTCATCCACGTGGGCCCGCGCGCGCGCGCGTGGGCGGAGGCGGGCGAGGGGCGGCTCACCTACCTGTTCCAGCCGGTGGCGCTCGTGCCGCAGGCGCCTCCCACGCCCATGACCACGCCGCAGAAGCGTAAGCGTTAGGTTACAATTGGTCCGATGCGCACCTGTCCCTTGTGCAAGAAAGAAGCTGTCGCGCTCCGCGCGGAGAACCCGTCGTTCCCGTTCTGCTCGGAGCGCTGCAAGCTCATCGACCTCGGCAAGTGGCTGGGCGGTGAGTACCGCGTCGCCGGCAAGGCCGAAGAGGAAGAGGACGACGAGAAGCCCGACCTCCCCGTCGGCGAGCCGCACTAGACCCAGATGCCGCTCGTTTCTCCCGATGGCTGCGAGGTCTTCGTCAGCAAGCCCATGCCGGAAGGGCCGCTCGGCGAGCTGACCTCGCGCTTTCGCGTAGCCGTTGGACACCCCGAACGACCGACGACGGCCGACGAGCTCGCGCTCGCGTGTCGCTCGGCGCGCGCAGTCGTGGCGATGCTCACCGATCGCATCGACGCCGCATTTCTTGGTCGTGCGACCAATCTAAAAATCGTGTCCAACTTCGCGGTCGGCGTGAACAACATCGATCTCGAGGCCTGTCGTGCGCGCGGGCTCTGGGTCACCAACACGCCGGACGTGCTCACCGACGCGACCGCCGATCTGACGATGGCCTTGCTGCTCGCGTGCGCGCGGCGGCTGCCGCAGACCGAGGCCGAGCTCCGCGCGAATCGCTGGCAGGGCTGGGCGCCGCTGCACGGCTGGGCGCTGCCATACGGCAAGCTGGCCATCATCGGCCTGGGGCGAATCGGGAAGGCCGTGGCGAAGCGCGCTCAGGCCTTCGGCATCGAGGTGCGGCACTCCTCGCCGGATGCGAAGTCAGGCGATGCGATGGGTGTCCAGGGCATGCCGCTCGACGAGCTGCTCGCGTGGGCCGATGTGGTGAGCGTGCATTGTCCGCTCACGGCCGAGACGCAGCATCTGCTCGACCGCACGCGGCTCGCCACGATGCGGCCCGGCGCGATCTTGCTCAATACGTCGCGCGGGCCCGTCGTCGATGAGGAGGCCGTGGCGGAGGCTCTCGAGAGCGGCCGGCTCGGCGCCGTGGGACTCGACGTCTTCGAGCGCGAGCCAGTCGTGCATCCGCGATTGCTTGCGGCGCCGAATGCGCTCCTCTTGCCGCACGTGGGATCGGCGACGGAGCAAGCGAGGACGGCAATGGCGTCGCTCGCGGCCGGAGCCGTCGTCGACGTGCTGGAGGGCAGGGGGCCGAAGCATCCCGTCGTGAAGCCGGGCTGAACCAGGAACCAGGAACCAGGAACTGATTTTCGGGTAAGGTGCGCCGCGATGTATGCAGACCTGCACTGCCATCTCCTCTGGGGCATCGACGACGGCGCCAAGACGCCCGAGGAGTCGCTCGAGATGGCGCGCACCCTGGTGAAGCTCGGCTTCGACGCTGTCGCGCCCAGCCCGCACGCGCGCCCCGAATATCCTGCCGCTGGCCCGGTCGCCGAGCGGCGCGGCGAGCTCCAGGCCCTCCTCGAGCGCGAGCGCGTGCCGCTCAAGCTCCATCCCGGCGCCGAGCACCTCTTCGACGAAGCTTTCATGCAGCGCGCCATCACCCCCGAGCGCCGGAGCATCAACGACAACCGCTACGTGCTCGTCGAGGCGCCGTACGTGGGCTCGATCCCTGGGTTGGCGGACCTCATCTTCAAGCTCAAGCTCAAGGGCGTCACCGCCGTCATCGCCCACCCGGAGCGCTGCGCGCAGTTCGAGACCCGCGGCCAGGCCCAGGAGGCCGCGCGCGTGGGCGCCGTGCTCCAGCTCGACATCGGCGCGCTCACCGGCCGCTATGGGAAGACCGCGCGCAAGCTGGCGTTGCAGTTCCTGGCGCAGGGTCTCTACGGGATCGGCGCCACCGACTTGCACTCACCCGTGGGTGCCGAGGACTGGGTTGGCCGCTCGCTGCTCGAGCTCGAGCGCGAGGTGGGCAAGCAGGGCGTCGCGCGCATGATGGACCGCAACCCGCACCGCATCCTGGCCGGAGAGGAGCTGGAGCAACGTGAGTAAGTTCCTCAAGGCCGCCGCCGGGCTCCTGGTCAGCGCCTTCTTCGTGTGGCTCACGCTGCACAAGAAGAGCCACGAGGAGCTGGTCGCCATCTGGGATGCGATTGTGAGCGTGCCCAAGGGCTCGCTGCTGCTCTACCTGCTGTGCCTGCTGACCGTGCACCTCGCGCGCACCGTGCGCTGGGGCATCCTCGTGGAGCCGCTCGATCCCGACATCGGCTTCAAGCGGCTGAATGCGGTCTCCGCCGTGGGCTTCATGCTGCTCATCACCTTGCCGTTCCGACTCGGCGAGGTCGCGCGGCCCGCGCTGCTCGCGGACAAGAAGAAGATCACCATCTCCAACTCGCTGGCCTCGATCGTGGTCGAGCGCGTGGTGGACGGCCTCACCATGACCGTGCTGCTCCTGGTGACGCTGCTGTTCGTCCACAGCGACAGCCCCGAGCTCGCGCGCGTGCGCCTGGGCGGCTGGGCCTTCTTCTCGGCGTTCGGCGGCGGCGGGCTCTTCCTGCTCTTTGCAGCCTGGAAGCCGAAGCTCGCCACGAGCATCGTCCACGCGGTGGGCGACCGCATCAGCCCCAAGCTGACGCTCAAGGCCGTCGCGCTCATCGACGCCTTCATCACCGGGCTCAAGGCCGTGCCCAGCACGAGCAAGATCGTGCTCTTCGTGGTGCTCACGGCGTTCTACTGGGGCCTGAACGGCTTTGGCCTGTACGTGCTCGCACACGGCTTCGGCCTCGAGCTCTCCGTGCTGGGCGCGTACACCACGCTCGCGGTGCTCACCGTGGGCGTGATGATTCCCGCGGGCCCGGGCATGGCCGGCATCTTCCAGTACTTCACCGAGCTCGGGCTCAAGCTGTTCTTGCCGCTGAGCGTGGTGGCCGTGGCGGGCAGCGCGTTCTCCAACGTCGTCTGGGGCATGCAGTTCGGCCAGCAGGTGGTGCTCGGGCTCATCTTCATGGCGCTCGGGCACATCTCGCCCTCGCAGGCGCTGCACGCGGGCGACGAGCCGCCGCCCGAGGTGAGCGCAGGGGTCTCGCCGCAATGATCGACCGCGCCGCCGTCGAAGCCCGGATTCGCGCCCTGCAGGACTCGATCTGCGCCGCGCTCGAGAAGGCCGACGGCCAGGGCCGCTTCCGCGAGGACCTCTGGGAGCGTCCCGGCGGCGGCGGCGGCCGCACCCGCGTGATGACCGACGGCGCCATCTTCGAGAAGGGCGGGGTGAACTTCTCGGCCGTCCACGGCGAGCTGCCCGACTCGCTCGCGAGCAAGATGCCGCCCGGGCCGAAGCAGTTCTTCGCCACCGGTGTCTCGCTGGTGCTGCATCCCAAGAACCCGCGAATCCCCACGACGCACGCCAACTTCCGCTACTTCGAGCGCGGCGAGACGTTCTGGTTCGGCGGCGGCGCGGACCTCACGCCGTACTACCCGGTGCTCGAGGACGCGCAGCACTTCCACCGCACGCTCAAGGCCGCCTGCGACGTGCACGACGCGACCTACTACCCGCGCTTCAAGGCCTGGTGCGACGAGTACTTCTTCCTCAAGCACCGCAGCGAGACGCGCGGCGTGGGCGGCATCTTCTTCGACAACCTCACCGGCGATCGCGACGCGCTCTTCCGCTTCGTCTCCGACGCGGGCGAGGCGTTCATCCCCGCGTACCTGCCCATCGTGGAGCGGCGCAAGAACGACGCGTACGGCGAGCGCGAGCGGAACTTCCAGCTCCAGCGCCGCGGCCGCTACGTCGAGTTCAACCTGGTGTACGACCGGGGCACGCTCTTCGGCCTGGAGACGCAGGGCCGCATCGAGAGCATCTTGATGTCGCTGCCGCCGCTGGTGCGCTGGGACTACGACGCGCGCCCGCAGCCTGGCAGCGAAGAAGCGCGGCTGTTGGACTTCCTCAAGCCGCGCGACTGGCTCAACGAGAAGTGACTAAGCCTGCTCTTCGAGCCAGCGGAGGATGGCGGCCTTCACGTCGGCGCCTTCCTTGAGCCAGCCCACCTCCACCGGCTTCGGCGCAGGCAGGGGCTCGAACTCGAAGTCGAAGCGCAGCTCGTCGTCGATGGGCGGGAGCAGGCGCGACCGGGTCGGCGCCTGCACCTCGATCACCGCCGCCGCTGAGCGCGCGCTCTTCACGGCATCACCTTGGCGTCGGTGTCGTCGTTCTCGGCGTACTTGCTGAGCAGGTCGTCGACGGCCTCGCGCAGATACTCGCTCTGGTTCACGCGCGTGCGCGCGGCCAGCTTGCGCAGCTTCTCCGCGTGCTCCGCCGGGACCAGCACGTGCGTGGCGACCTCGGGCTTCTCTTGCTCGTCCATGGGGCTCCTCCGGAACAGCGTGCTACAGGGCTGTGGTGGAAGGGTCACCCGGGTCGGATCGCGCGTCAAAAATTTGGCCGAGAACTTTTTGGTTTCAATTCGATCGACGCTCGAAATCCCCAGGCGCGGCGATCGTTTGGGTCGAATTTCTAGGGCGTGGGCGCCGGCGGCCTGGTGTGCGCGTCGAGCGAGTGCGCGACCCGCCGGCCGTGCTTGTCGAGCACGTACACCACCGCCACGCTCTGGCCGGGCTTGAGCTGCGCCAGGCCCGCCGGCTTGCCGTCGAGGGTGATCGCCGTCAGGCCCGGCTTCACCGCCATGGGCGCGTTGCTCACGTTGATCTGGTCCTTCGCCACGCCCACCACGGTGCCCGTGAAGGCCTCGTTGTCCGGCGGGTAGCTCGGCCGCGAGGTCTCCTCGGAGCGGTTGCCGGCCGGCCCGTGCGAGATCGACGTTGCCCATGCCGGCATGGCCAGCCCCAGGAGAATCACGCCCACGGTCGCACGCATGGCCCACCTCCTCTCGAGAAGGTGCCGCGAGCGACGGAGCGCGCCAAGCCTTCACGGGCGAGCGTCCAGGCGATTGCTGCGGTCGCAGGGGAGGGGAGCGCCCAAAGCAGAACGCGCCGGACCCGGAGGTCGCGGCGCGCTCGCTGGCCAGCCGAAGGGTCGGCTAGCTGAGGCTCTGGCGAATCTCCTCGATCTCGTAGGCCTCGAGGATGTCGCCTTCCTTCACGTCGTTGAAGCCGTCGATGCCGATACCGCACTCGAGCGGGCTGGCCACCTCGCGCACGTCGTCCTTGATGCGCTTGAGGCTCTTCACCTTGCCGGTGAAAGCGACCTGGCCGCCGCGCAGCACGCGGAGCATGGCCGAGCGGGTGATCTTGCCCTCGGTCACGGCCGAGCCGGCGATGGTGCCCACCTTGGGGAGCACGATCGGCATCTTCACCAGCGCCTTGCCGATCGCCTTCTCGCGGCGGATCGGCTCGAGCAGGTCTTCCATGGCGAGCTTCACGTCGTCGACGGCCGCGTAGATGATGTCGAAGAGCTTCACCTTCACGCCGCGCTGAGCCGCGATGGCCTCGGCAGTCGCCTCGGGCTTCACGTTGAAGCCCACGATGATCGTGCTGCTGCCAGAGACACGCATCACGTCCGACTCGGTGATGCCGCCCACCGCCTTGTGGATGATGGTGTTCTTCACCTTCGGCGTGGAGAGCTTCTCCAAGGCGGCGGCCACGGCCTCGACGGAGCCCTGGGTGTCCGCCTTGACGATGATCTTCAGCTCCTTGGCCTCGCCCTTCTGCATCTTGGCGAAGAGGCCCTCGAGCGTGGCCTTGGCGGTGGTGCCGGCCATGGCCTTCTTGCGCGCCTCGGAGGCGCGGTGCTCAGCGATCTCGGTGGCCACCTTCTCGTCCTCGACGACGTCGAAGTCGTCGCCGGCCACGGGCACGCCGGAGAGGCCCAGCACCTCGACCGGATAGCCGGGTGTGACCTCTTCCACGTTGTCGCCGCGCTCGTTCATCATCGCGCGGATCTTGCCGCTCACCGTGCCGGACACGATGGCGTCGCCCAGCTTGAGCGTGCCGTCCTGCACGAGCACCGTGGCCACCGGGCCGCGGCCCTTGTCGAGCTTGGCCTCCACGATGGCGCCGTTGGCTCGGCGCGAGGGGTTGGCCTTGAGCTCCAACACTTCGGCCTGCAGGGCGATCATCTCCAGCAGCTGATCCAGGCCTTCCTTGGTGCGCGCCGACAGCGGAACCATGATGGTCTCGCCGCCGTACTCCTCGGGCACCAGGCCGTGCTCCATGAGCTGGTTCTTGACCTGCTGCGGGTTCGCGCCAGCCTTGTCCATCTTGTTGATGGCGACGATGACCGGCACCTCGGCGGTCTTCGCCTGGTTGATGCTCTCGATCGTCTGGGGCATCACGCCGTCGTCGGCGGCCACCACCAGCACCACGAGATCCGTCACCTTGGCGCCGCGGGCGCGCATGGCGGTGAACGCCTCGTGGCCCGGGGTGTCGAGGAAGGTCACCGGCCCACGCGCCGTCGACACCGAGTAGGCGCCGATGTGCTGGGTGATGCCGCCGGCCTCGCCCTCGGCCACGTTGGCCTGGCGGATGGCGTCGAGCAGCGAGGTCTTGCCGTGGTCCACGTGGCCCATCACCGTGACCACCGGCGGACGGGGACGCAGGTCCTCCGACTTGTCCTCGGCCTCGTCGATGAACTCCGTCTCCTCGAAGCCGGCCTTCTCCACCTTCCAGCCGTAGGGCTGCGCGAGCAGCTCCGCGGTGGTGGAGTCGAGCATCTGGTTCACGGTGGCCATCTGGCCGAGGGCCATCAGCTTGCGGATGAGCTCGGCGGCCTTCACGCCCATGCGCTCCGACAAATCGCGGAGCGAGATGGCGTCTTCGATGGGGATGACCTTCTTGTCGGCGCTCATCTGGGTGATCTGGGTCTTGTTGCCCTTCTTCGTGGGCTTCTTCTTCTTGCCACGGATGGCAAGCGTGGTGCGCCCGCGGGCGAGGTCGATGATCTCCTGCTTGGAGAGGTTCGCGGCCTCGTCGCTCTTGGTGCGCTTGCGGGCGTTCTTGTCCTTGCTGACGTCGACGAGCTCCTTGCCGCGCCCGAGCATGTCGGGGACGACCTTGAACTCCTTCACCTGGCCGATGGCCTTCTGCCCCGGCGCCATGGGGATGTTCTTGTGCGCCGTGGAAGACGGGGTGACACGCTTGACGGGGATGAGCGGACGGCTGACCACGACGGCCTGGGTGGCGGTCGGTCGGCGGGCGGCGTCGGCGGTGACGACCTGCACCGAGCCCATGGGGCCGGAGCGGGCGGTGGGCTGAGCGGCCTGGGCCACGCTGGGGCGGGTCTCCACGGTCACGCGCTGGCCGGGGGCGGTGGTCACGCTGCGGGTGGTCTGCGGGGCGGCTGCTGCAGCCGCGGCGGCGACGGGCTGGGGAGCGGCCACGGGCTCGCTCACCGCGCGCACTTCGCCATTGGCGGCGGCCGCTGCAGCGGCAGGCTGCTCCACGTGCGCGGGCTCGGGGCGGGCCTCGACGTACGGCGCGGGCTCGGGCTGAGCCTCGGCGCGCTCCTCGACCGGCTCGGCGTGCGCCTCGACGGCGGGGGCGGCCTCGCGGACAGGGGCTGCGTCGGCCGGCCGGCGGCGGACCACGAAGCCGGCGGCCTTCACCGGCGCCGGAGCGGCCTTGGGCTTGCGCTTGGCGACGATCTTCTCGACGGCCGTGAGCGCCTGGTCGTCCTCCAATGAGGACGAGTGGCTCTTCACGTCGTAGCCCAGGCTCTGGAGCTCGGACACGAGCTCTTTGTTGTCGAGCTCGATGCCGTGGGTCTTCAGATCCTTGGCCAGCTCATGCACGCGCTTCTTCATGATTCTCCCGGTCGCAACCGACCGATTCGTAGGTTCCTACTCGAACCGGCCGCGACTTCTAATGCTTTCCTTCAGCGGCAGTCAACGTAACTCCGCGTATCGCAAGCGCCTCTTTCAACCCGGCGACCAACGCTTGGGCGTCGGCGAGCGCCTTGCCGCGGAACGCGCGGCCGAACCCCTTGCGCTTGACGGCCCCCTCCACGCACTGCGGACCGCAAATGTAACCACCGCGTCCCGCAAGTCGCCGCCCCCCATCCACCACCACACGCTCATCCACCCTCGCCAGGCGGACGAGCTCGGCTTGAGGGCGCTTCTGGCCACACCCGATGCAGGTGCGCTCGGGCGTGGCCATGGCGAGCCCCCGGGCAGCCGGCTAGGCCGGCGACCCGCCCTCCGGCTGGCCCGCAGGCGCGGGGCTGGCGGCGGCCTTGGCCTTCTCGGCGTCGAGCTCGGCGCGCAGCTTGGCCTCGTCCTGGAGGTACTGCTCCACGGCGTGCTTGAGCTGGCGCGCCTTCTTGAGGCCGATGCCGGAGCTCTCGCCCAGCTTGTTCACGTCGGCCTCGTTGTGGATGTCTTCCACCGTGTGGTACCCGCCCGTGCCCAGCTGGTCGACGGTCTTCTCGCCCAAGCCACGGACGCGCATCAGGCGCTCCTGCTGACTGAGCTCGTCCGGGTGGCGGCGGCGCTCGGCCTCGGCCGCGGCCTGGCGCTCGGCCTCCAGGCGGGCGAGCTCGGCGGAGTCGTCGTACATCTGCGCACGCGCGGCTTCCTGCATGGCCGGGATCTTGGCGAGGTCGATGCCGGGAATCTGGGCGAGCACGTCGGGGCTGGCCTTGGCGATGTCCTCGGCCTTGCGGAAGCCGTGGGCGTACAGCGTCTCGATGAGGAGCTCGCCCACGCCGGGCAGCTTGCTCAAGCTGCGGCTGGCGAACTCGCGCATCTCGCGCACGCGGGTCTCGCTGTTGATGTCGAGCTTCCAGCCGGTGAGCTGGGCGGCGAGGCGCACGTTCTGGCCGCGGCGGCCGATGGCCAGCGAGAGCTGGTCATCCGGAACGATGATCTCCATGGCGTGGTTGGCCTCGTCGATGAGCACGCGGCTGACCTCGGCGGGCGCGAGCGCGCTGCACACGAAGCGGGCGTGGTCCTCGTCGTAGGGGACGATGTCGATCTTCTCGCCGCGGAGCTCCTGCACCACCGCCTGCACGCGGCTGCCCTTCATGCCCACGCAGGCGCCCACGGGATCCACGTCGCCGTCGCGGCTGGACACCGCGATCTTGCTGCGGCCGCCGGGCTCGCGCGCCGCCGCCTCGATGACCACGATACCTTCCGCGATCTCGGGGACCTCGCGCTCGAAGAGCTTGATGAGCAGGTGCACGCTGGTGCGGCTGAGGATGATCTGCGGGCCCTTGCTCTCGCGGAGCACCTCGAGCACGTACGCATCCACGCGGTCGCCCGGGCGGTAGGTCTCGCGGGGCACCTGCTCGCGCACGGGGAGAACCGCTTCAACGTTGGCGATGTCGACGATGATGTTGCCGCGCTCGAAGCGGCGCGCCGTGCCGCTGATGATCTCGCTCGTGCGGTCCTTGAACGCGTTGAAGACGATCTCGCGCTCGGCGTCGCGGGTGCGCTGGATGATGACCTGCTTGGCGGTCTGGGCGGCAATGCGGCCGAACCCGCGGCGGAAGGTCTTGAGCTTGAGGATGTCGCCGTACTGCTCGTCCTGGGCCTTGGCCTCGGCGGCGTCCTCGTCGCGGTAGAAGATCTGGAAGACGAGCTCGTCGCCCACCTGGACGTCCATGCCCTTGGCCTTGGCCTCGTCCATGGTCATCTGGTTCACCGCCTGGAGCGGGTCGATGACCACGTCGACGATGGTGATGGCCTGGAAGAGCTCCACCACGCCCTTGTCCTCGTTGTAGGTGGCCTCGAGGCTGCGCTCCATGCCGAACGTCTTCTTGGCCGCCTGCTGGATGGCGTCCTGCAAGGTGTCCACGAGGACGGCGCGCTCGATGCCCTTGTCCTTGGCCACTTGATCGAGGACCAGGTTCAAGTTCACGGACGGCGTGGTGACGGCGGTAGGCATGGTTTGGCTCCTGTCAGGTCGCTATTCAGCGTTTGTGGGGTGCTGCGGCTTCTTCTTCAAATCGGCGGAGAAGTCGTACTCAATGTGCGCCTTGGCGATGAGCTCGAGCGGGATCGAGAAGCGCCCGGCGCCCTCGACCTCCACCTGGGCCGCGCCCGCCTCGAAGCCGACCAGGGTGCCCGAGAAGTTCTTGCGCGGCGGGTCGCCAATCGGGCCGAAGGTCTTCACCTTCACCTGCTGGCCGAGCGCCTTCTGGAAGTGCTGGGGCTTGGTGAGCGGCCGGTTCACGCCGGGGCTGGAGACCTCGAGCGTGTAGTGCTGGGGAATGAAGTCCTCGACGTCGAGCGCGGTCTCGAGCACCCGGGAGAGCGCCTGGCACTCCTCGAGGCCCACGGTCGCGCCCGGCTTGTCGATGAAGACGCGCAGAATCCAGCCGCCCTCGTTGACCCACTCGATGTCTACGAGCTCCAGGCCCTCGGCGGTGGCCAGGGGTTCGGTCAGGGCGGTGGCCTTCTCCACGATCTCGTGCTTCTGCGACATCGATTACGGCCCCAGAAATGGAAAAAGCGGGTCTGCTGCGTGCAGGCCCACTTTCCGTTGCTGCCAACAGAAAATGTCGGGGCGCTAGGTAGCACGGGCCCCGGCTACTTTCAACCGCGGTCGGGCGGGGCGATCCAGAGGATGGCGAGCCCCGCCACGAGCGCCGGGAGCAGGAAGAACTGGACGTTTTGCAGGGCAGTCGACAGATCGAGCGGCCGGCCGCCCATGGCTGCATCGACCGCGAAGTGCGCCCCGAAGCCGGCCACGGCCGCGAAGCCGAGGATCTTCAGCGGCCTGAGCGTGCGGATCCGAGTGGCGCCGAAGGTCGCGGCCACGCCCGCCGGAACCGCGACGACCTGGGCGACGGCCGCTTGAAGGGCTGCATCCTTGGCCCATTGGGCGAGCGTCCAGGTGCCATGATCCAGCCAGCTCGCGAAGTACACGGCGACGAACGTGGCGACGGCCAGCTCGGCTGCCAGCGCCCCGCGGGCGATCGTCGCCTGGGTGCTCACGTCGGGTCCGCCACCAGCCGCAGCTCCACCTCTTCCGCCTCGACGACGTCCGCGTAGTGCTCGGCCAGCGCCAGCGCCTCCTCGCGAGAAGGCAGCTCGACGAGCACGTAGCCGCCGACGAGCTCCTTCGACTCCGCGAACGGGCCGTCGATGGTGCGAATCTTCCCGCCTGCGCGATGCACGCGTGCGCCCCCGCGTGTGGGGCGCAGCGTCTCCGCGGTCAGCAGCTTGCCTTCGGCCTTCGTGTCCGCGAGCAGCCGCTCGATGGCGACCCGCGTGTCGGGCGCGGTTGGCGTCTCCGCTTCGGTCGCGGGTGTGGCGTTGAAGAGCACCATCCAGCGCCGCGACTCGAGCCGCGGCGGCTTGGGCGCCATGCCGATGTCCCAGGCTTCCGTGAGCGGGCGGATGTCGGCTTGCACATCGCCGGCGAGAACCGCGTAGCGGCGCGACCAGGTGATCGCTTCGTCGAGCGAGCCCATGCGCAAGATGACGAACGACGCAGGCAGCTCGTTCGAAAATGGCCCCGGCGTCACCGTCGGCATGCCGCGCGCGAGGGCCAGCCGCGCGCCCTCCGAGCTCGGCCGCAACCCTTCACCGCCGAGCAGCGCGCCTTTCTTCTGAAGCCCGCCAATCATCTCGCCGACGCGAGCCACCAGTTCCTTCGTCGGAATCGCGCCGGCTTCCCAGTGTGCGCTCGTCTTGTGGATGATGATCCAGCGCATGTCGTCCTCTCAGGCGCGCAGGAACGCGGCGGCCGTGGGCACCAGGGCACTCGCGCCAATGGCGTGGTTCTGGCCCGCAAACTCATGCGACGCCGCACCGGGAATCGCGCCCGCAACCGCGCGCGCAGCGACCTTGAGCTCTTCCGTGGTCTTGCCGCCGAAGCCAATCATGACCGGCGTCTGGATCTTCGCGAGCCGCTGCGTGGGGGCGGTGAAGTCGCCCATCACCGCAGCGTCGTAGGGCAGCGTATGCGCGACGGCGCAGAGCTTGGGCCACATCCAGAACATGAGCCGCATCATCACCACCACGGGCCCGGGCACGTGGACCATGTCGCGCATGAAGAACTTCACCGCGTCGCCGCGGCGGTCCTCGGCGACGAGCCGCTCGAGCTCTCGTTGATGGTTCGCCGGCGCGTCGCGGCCCCCCGTGCGGACGTACGGCGGCTCGTACGCAAACACGCGCGTCACCGGCAGGTCCGACGCGGCCGCCTCGAGCGCGAGCGCCGCACCCGAGGAGAGCCCGAGCAGCGAAACCTTGCCGCCCGCGACGTCGATGAGCGCGGCGAGATCCTCGACCTCGCGCGCGCGATCGTAGGGCTTCGTGTCACCGCTCTCGCCGCGACCGCGACGGTCGTAGAAGAACACCGTGAAGTCGCTCGCCAGGTGCTTGGCCAGGTCACGAGAGGGTCCGAACTGCCGGCTGCAGAGCGCGCCGTCCACGAGGATGAGCGGCGGTCCGTTGCCGAGCTTCTCGTAGCCGATGGTCGTTCCGTCCTTCGAGGTCACCGTGGGCATGGTTTCTCCGAACTAGCGAACGGCCGAGAGCAGCGCGCGGGCGCGCGCGTCGCGAAGGTAGAGCCCGAGCCAGATGACCGCGGCAACGTACACCGGAGCGAGCACGTGCGTCGCCAGCGGCGCGCTGATGCGCACGTTCGTCGCGACGGCGCCGCCCAGGTAGCCGGTGAGCAGCACCGCGCCGAGGATCGACGTCCGCGGGATGAGGTGGATGAGCACGCAAATCGCGAGCGCCACGCCGATGCCGAAGATCGCGCTCACGGGATAGCCGACCTGCGTCGTGCCCTCGACGACCTGGGGCAGCATGAGCAGCTTGGCGACGGCGTCGAAGGTGAGGGCGGCCGTGGCGATGCCGGTGAGGACGCGGCCGGTCCAGCGCGCGGCGCGCGAGGTGTCGGGCTTCAGGTCTGCGATCGAGTGCGATGCAATTGCGGGGTTCATGTTCGTTCCTTGGGTTGGACTTCACCCAGGCGACGAACCGCGAAATCCGAATTCGACATTGCCCGTCACCCCTGGCAAGCATTGGGAATTGCTGTCGAACGGAGCGCCCATGCTTCTCGCCGCCGCCTGCCAGATGACCTCCACCGACGACAAGCCGCGCAACGTGCGTCGGGCCGAAGAGCTCGTGGCGGAAGCGGTCAAGCGAGGGGCGACGCTGATTGGCCTGCCCGAGAACTTCACCTTCATGGGCGCCGACGCCGACAAGCCCACGATGGCCGAGCCGCTCGACGGGCCCACCCTCACGCGGATGGGCGAGCTCGCGAAGAAGCTCAACGTCACGCTGCTCGCGGGGACGATCCTCGAGGGCGGCGCGCCGGGCGGCCGCTACTACAACTCCAGCGCGCTCTTCGGCCCGGACGGCAAGCGCGTCGCGATATATCGCAAAATCCACCTCTTCGACGTCGACATCGCGGATGGCGCGCGCTACCGCGAGTCGGAGGCCGTTGCGCCGGGGTCCGATGTCGTCGTCGCGAATGGGCCCGCGAGGCTGGGGCTCTCGGTTTGCTACGACCTGCGTTTCCCGGAGCTCTATCGGCGGATGTCGAAGCAGGGCGCGGAGCTGCTCTTCGTGCCCGCGGCGTTCACCCACCTCACGGGCCTCGCGCACTGGGAGCCGCTCTTGCGCGCGCGGGCGATTGAAAATCTGGCGTACGTCGTCGCGCCGGCGCAGGTGGGCTGGCACTCGGAGAAGCGGCAGACCTGGGGCCACGCGCACGTCATCGACCCGTGGGGCCAGGTGCTGGCGACAGCCGGAGCGGGTGAGGGCGTGGCCGTAGCGCCGGTCGATCTCGAGTACCTGGCGAAGGTGAGGCGCGAGCTGCCCGCGCTGTCGCACCGCGTCCTCGACTGACTCGTCGTATGCTGCGCGCGTGGCCCGGTTCCTCGCGCGGCGCGTGCTCCAGCTGATTCCGACGCTCTGGGGCATCACGCTCGTCACCTTCGTGATCATGCACCTCGCGCCCGGCGAGCCGGTTGCCGTGGAGCTCGGCGACGGCGCGGTGTCGCCCGAGGCGCTGCAGAGCTTCCGCGAGACGATGGGCCTCGATCAGCCGCTGCACGTGCAGTACGCGCACTGGCTCTCGCGCGTGCTGCGGCTCGACTTCGGGCTCTCGACGCGCGACGGCCGGCCCGTCCTCGACAAGATCGCCGACGCGCTGCCGCACACGCTCCTGCTCGGCACCCTCGCGCTCCTGCTCGTGGTCGCGGTGGCGCTGCCGCTCGGAATCCACGGCGCGTGGCGACCCGGCTCGTGGCTGGAGCGCACGGGAAAAGGCGCGCTCTTCTTTCTGCACGCGCTGCCGAGCTTCTTCGTGGCGCTGGTGTTGATGGGGCTGTTGTGCGGCGGCGCGGCATGGGGCGTGGCGATTTTTCCGCTGCACGGACTCGGCGATGGAGGCGCGCTCGATCTCGCGTGGCATCTGGTGCTGCCGGTGGTGTGTCTGGCCTTTGGATCGTGGGCGACGCTCGCTCGGCAGGTGCGCGCGAGCCTCCGCGAGGTGCTCGCCCAAGACTACATCCGCGCCGCGCGCGCCCAGGGCATCCCCGAGTCGCGCGTGATCCTGAAGCTCGGGCTGCGCAACGCGCTCTTGCCCGCGGTGACCAACCTGAGCGTGCTCGTGCCCGCGCTGCTCGGCGGCTCGGTCGTGGTGGAGAGCATCTTCGGCATTCCCGGGCTCGGCCTGCTCGGGCTTCAAGCGGTCGCCACGCGCGACTACAACACCGTCATGGGCGTGGCCTGCGTGGTCGCGCTGGTGACCTTGCTCGCCAACCTCGCCGCGGATCTCGTCTACGCGGCCATCGACCCGCGCACCACCCATGGCTGAGCCCACGAGCGCATCGCGTCGGACCTGGGCGCGCTACTGGGCGCGCCCGCGGCACCGCATCGCCGTGGGATTGCTGGTGCTCTTCATGGGCGCGGCGCTGCTCGCGGATGCGCTCGCGTCGGACCTGCCGCTGTACCTCGAGCTCGACGGAACGCGCTTCGTGCTCCCGTGCCTCACGCATCCGCTCCCGCTGCGCGGGCTCGACAACGCCGCGCTCCAGAAGCTGCCCGCCAATCGCGTGGGCGCGCTCTGGCTGCCGCCGATTCCCTTCGGACCCGCGCGGACCGATGTCACCGCGGCGCTGGCACCGCCGTCGTCGACGCACTGGCTGGGGACGGACTCCGTGGGCCGCGACGTGCTCGCCCGCGTGGTGCACGGCGCGCGCGTCTCGCTCGCGGTGGGCCTGCTCTCGACGGCCCTGGCTACGCTCATCGGGCTCCTCCTCGGCGCCCTCGCGGGCTACGGCGGTGGCGTGACCGATGTGCTGCTCGCGCGGTCCATGGAGGTCGTGCAGACGTTTCCTGCGCTCTTCTTGTTGCTGGGCCTGCTCGCTCTGGTTCCGAGCGCAGGGATCGTCACGCTCATCGCCGTCCTGGGGCTCACGCGCTGGGTGGAGATGGGCCGGCTCGCGCGCGCGGAGACGCTCCGGGTGCGAACGCTCGACTACGTGCTCGCCGCCCGCGCGCTGGGCTCGCCGCCCTGGCGCACGTTCGCGATCCACGTCTTGCCTGCAGCGGCCGGACCGGTCCTCATCGCCTCCAGCCTGCTGGTGGGGAGCATGGTGCTGCTCGAGAGCTCGCTCGCCTTCCTGGGCCTGGGCGCGCCGCCGCCGACCGCCAGCTGGGGCGAGCTCCTCTCCCAGGCCCGGGGCGCGCCGGCGGCCTGGTGGCTCACGCTGGGGCCGGGCACGTGCATCTTCTTGGTGGTCGTGGGCTGCAACGTCCTGGGCGAGGGGCTGCGAGAGGCGCTCGGCGGCCGATCCGGGGCTCCAGCCGGAACATTGCCCCCTCGAAAACTTTGAGCCTACAATTCGACTCTGTGTGCGCGCCGAAAGCCCGGCGCGGGCAAGCACTTACGGCACCATGGCCATTCGACTCGGCGAGCTGCTGCTCAAGGCAAACGTCATCACCGAGGCCCAGCTCAAGGCCGCCCTCGACGAGCAGAAGCGTTGGGGCGGCAAGCTCGGCGAGATCCTCGTGCGGATGACGTTCGTCACCGAGGACTTGATGGTGAAGGCGCTGGCCAAGCAGCTCGGCGTGACCCGCGTGGATCTCGACCCGCTCCCGCCTGTGCCCAAGCCGGTGCTCCACCGCATCCCGCATGAGGTCGCGCGCGATCTGCAGTCCGTCGCGCTGCAGCTCAAGGACGACAAGACGCTCGTGGTGGCCATGGCCGAGCCCACCAACCTCGAGCAGCTGGACACACTGCAGAAGGTCTCGCGCTGCAAGATCTCCCCGGTCATCGCCACGCCCACGCAGATCGCGCGCCTCATCGCGCGGTCCTACGAAGACAGCGACTCGGGCTCGCTGGATTCCGATTCGGGCGAGGGCTTCAAGGTCGTCGACGCCCAGGGCAAGACGGTGGTGAAGAGCATCGCCGAGCTCGAGGCCCGCGGCGCGGCGGCACACGCGCCCAAGGGGCCTGCGCCACGGCCAGCAGCGCCTCCTCCCGGCTCGCCCGGCGTGGCGGCCCCGGCTCAGACCGGCGCGTCGGTGATGCTCACGCACATCGAAGAGGCCCAGCGGAAGGAAGTGGCCGCGCTCAAGGCCATGGTGGAGCTGCTCATCGAGAAGGGCGTTTTTTCCCGCGAGGAGTACCTGGCGCGGGTGAGGCGATAGCGTAGACGGCTTCCGGCACCTGGGAACCACGACATGGCGCGCGCCAAGCTCGGCGAGATCCTCATGCAGCGCGGCGTCATCGACGCGGCGCTGCTCAAGCGCGCGCTCGGCGAGCAGACGCGCTTCGTGAGCCAGAAGTTCAAGCTGGGCCAGCTCCTCGTGGACATGAAGGCCTGCTCCTGGGAGCAGGTGGCCGAGGCGCTCGCGGAGCAGCAGAGCGTGCCCTATGCCAACCTCGAGGGCCTCGAGGACGGCATCGTGAAGCTGGTGCCGCTCGAGGTCTGTGAGAAGTGGCAGGCGGTCGTCATCGGCCGCGACCCCGGGCCGCCGGAGCAGGTGAGCGTGGCGTTCGCCGACCCGGCCGATCTGGTGGCCGTGGACGCGCTGCGGCTGCGCGTCGGGCGGCGGCTCAAGGTCTTCATCGCCGCGCCCAACCGCATCAAGGCCACGCTGGATCGCGTCTTCCGCGGGACGACGGGGCTGGAGCCCACGCACCCGTCGGTGTCGCTGGACGATGACTTCTTTGGCGACGCGCCCACCAACCTCGCCGTCGAGCACTTCGACGCCGGGAGCTTGAACCTGCCGGACCAGGGCGCCTCCGCCGTCGCTGTCGTCGAGAGCGGCTCGAGCGGGATCTCCCTGGGCGAAGAGGGCTTCGACTCGCTCTTCTCCGCGACGCCCACGGCGTCGGAGTCGCGCGCGCCTCGCGGGAACACGCCGCCGCCAGGGGTCTTGAGCATGGCGGACATGGTGCCGGGCATGAGCGCGCCCGAGCCGGCCGAGGATCCGCTCGCGAGCCTGGGGCTGGACATGCCTCCGCCCCCGCCGCCGCCCCCACCGCCGAGGGCGCACGCGCGGCCGCCGACGCCCGGGCCCAGGATCCCGGTGACGCTCTTCCCCGACAAGCGGCCGCCCAAGGAGCATCCGGCGCCGCCGCCGCCCGTGCCCGCCGCGCAGAAGCCCACGCTGGTGCTCACCTCCGACGCGCTCTTTGGCAAGGGCGCCGAGGGCGAAGGCCTCGAGGAAGGCTCCGCAGACCTCACGGGCGAGGTGCTCGCGGGCGAAGTGGTGGAAGACGGGCCCACCGCGCCGCCGCTCCCGAGCGAGCCGACGGCTTCCGATCTCTTCGCGAGCTCCTTCGACGCCTCGGACCACCCGGATCCGATGCACCCCGCGCACGCGCCGGTTCCGAACGCGAAGGATCTCTTCGGCTCGCACTTCGAGGCCGAGGCGACGGTCGATCTGCACCAGGAGGACGCTGCGCCGAAGGCCGAGGCCAAGCCGGAGCCTGGAGCCGATCCCACCCCGCTGGGCGAGGAGCTCTTCGACATCGTCGACGATGCGAGCGAGGGCGCCACGCCGCTCGCGGCCTCGCCCCCGCTGCCGGCTCCCGCACCCAAGCTCGCGCCCATCCAGGATCCGCTCGCGCCCGAGATCGACATCCCCAAGCTCGATCTCGGCGACCTGCCGCTCGACGAGCCGCCGAAGCCCGAGCCCGTGAAAGTTGAAGCGCCAAAGCCGGAGCCGGTGAAGGTCGAAGCGCCGAAGGTCGAGCTGCCTCGGCCACCGACACCAAAGCCCGAGCTGCCCAAGGTCGAGGCGCCGAAGCCCGAGCCCGTGAAGGTGGAAGCGCCGAAGGTCGAGG
>JAFEBB010000034.1 GCA_018266075.1 Deltaproteobacteria bacterium
GCGCTCGGCTACAGTCACTCTCTGTCAACACCGCTTACCCGGACAGGCTCCTAGGCGAAGGTCGTCGAGATCGCCGCCCGTCGGTTGCGCGACGGGCGGCGATTTTTTTGGCCACCCTCAGAGCTGGGCCGCGCCGAGGATGTGCCGGCTCTTCCGCTCCTGCACGAAGACCACGAACCGCGCGTTCGCGGCCTTCACGCCCGTGGGGAGCGTCGCCTTGACGTTCGCGTGGAACGCGCCGTTCTCCAGAGCTCCAAGCTGCGTCAGCGCGCGCACCACCGGCGCGTGCGCGAGGTGGCGACCCGCGTTCTCGCCGCGGGGCACGTCGGTCGCGAGGCCCCGCTCGGTGACCGCCAGCCACACTTCGGAATTCGCGTCTGCGCCCGCAGGCAAGGCGTCCACGCGAACATCGAGCGCATCCGCACTCCGCACCAGCGCGACGTGCGCCGACGGACGCGACGCCGCCTTGGCGATCGCGCTTCGCAGCGCCGACGCGCGGGAGCCGACCAGCTCGTCCGCGCCGTCGATCACCGCCTGCGGCGTATAGACGCCGTTCTTCCCCATCGCCTCGGCGTACGCGCCCTGCCGCTCGGCGTACGCCGCATTCGAGAACGGATCCTTCCAGCCGAGCTGGTTCCAGTAGTCGACGTGCAGCTCCAGGGCGAGGACCTGCGCGCCCGGCACCGGCTGCTCGCGATCCAGGGCGGCGAGGGCCGCGTCGGCGTCGGGGCAGCTCGAGCAGCCCTCGCTCGAGAACAGCTCGACGATCACCGGCCTCGGCGCTGGCGAGGCGAAGACCACAGAAGCGAGCAGCGCGGCGAGCGGCATCTAGCACCTCCGGCCAGGGATACGGCCCAGGGGCCGCAACGGTCACAGCGGCCCCCGAAGCGGCCGGACAGGTTGTAAGTTCTACCCGTGGGTCCCCTGCCCGCCAGCCTGCTCGCCCTGCTCCTGCTCTTCGTGCGCGCCCTCCTCTGGGCCGGCGAGGTGGCGCTGAGCCGCGTCTCCCTGGAGCGCGCCAAGGAGCTCTCCACCACCGGCAAGGCCGGGCAGGCGCTCTTCGCCCTCAAGACCATCCCCGAGGACGCGGCCGCCGCCATTCGCATGGGGCTCACCCTGACGCTGGTCTTCGCCGCGGGGCTCGCGGCCTACGCGGGTGCGCACCTGCCCGAGCCGCAGTGGCTGCTGGAGCGCGCGCCGCAGCTCGCGCACGTGATCGGCCCGGGCCTCGGTGGGCTGGGCGTGGCGCTGGTGACCTCGGTCGTGGACCTGGTGAGCCGCGCGCTCGGCGCCGCCTCGGGCGAGCGCTACGCGCTGCGCATCGCGCGGACGGTGCGCGCGGTGAGCAAGCTCGTCTCGCCGTTCTTGCGCTCGGTGGCGGGCGTGCTGGAGCTCGCGCTCGCGCCGTTCGGTGCGAAGGTCACCTTCGCGCCGGCGCCGCTGCCGCTCGAGGAGATCGAGCGGCTCCTCGCCGAAGAGGCCGGCAAGCGCGTGGACCAGAAGGCGCCCGCGCTCATCCACTCCATCTTCGAGCTCTCGGAGAAGACGGCGCGCGACGTGATGGTGCCGCGCACGGAGATCGTGGGCGTGGAGCTCGCCACGCCGGCCGAGGACCTGATCCTCCTGCTGAGCGAGGAAGGCCACTCGCGTATGCCGGTCTACAAGGACGACGTGGACCACATCGTCGGCGTGCTGCACACGCGCGACCTGGTGCCGCTGCTCTCGAATCCGCAGCTCATCAAGCTTCAAGATCTGCTGCGCCCCGCGAACTTCGTGCCCTGGAGCAAGCCCATCGGCGAGCTCTTGCGTGAGATGCAGAAGAAGCGCATCCACATGGCGATGGTGGTCGACGAGTACGGCGGCTTCATGGGCGTGGTGACGCTCGAAGACATCCTCGGCGAGATCGTCGGCGAGATCGGCGACGAGTACGGCCGCGACGAAGCAAAGCCGGTGGAGCCGCTCTCCGACGGCAGCTTCCTGGTGCAGGGCGCCATCCCCGTCGACGAGTTCAACCAGAGCTTCGGCGTGCACGTGCCCGAGGGCGAGTACGAGACGCTCTCCGGATTTCTCTATTCGCTCGCGGGGACGATTCCGGAGATCGGCGACCGCTTCTTCTTCAGCGGGCTTCAGTTCACCGTGAGCGACCGCTCGCCCAAGCAAATCAAGCGCGTGCGCGTGCTGCGCATGAAGAAGGCGGCGCCGGAGCGGCCCGTCACCAACAGCTGAAGCTTGAGTCAGCTCCTGGGTTGCGGAACGGCGTCTTCGGGCAGCACCAGCTCCTGCTCGACGTCCGTCGGAATGCGCTCGATCTCCTGGCCGGCCACGAGCGTCATGCGCCCGCGGATGCGAACGCGCACCGGCGCGCCCGTGCTCCACGCGGTCTGCACCTGCGCGGGCGCGCGCGCGAAGGCCACGCCCACCGGCAGCTCCACCACGTCGCCGGGCAGGTAGCGCGGCGCCGCCACGACCGATGCGAACGGCACGTCGTCCAAGCTCACCGTGAGCTGCGATGAGTCGCCTTTCCAGTCGCCGAGCGGGAGGCCGTCGAGCTGGTAGCGCGCCACCAGCTCCAGCGAGCCGCGCTGGTGGTCTCTCACGGACAGCGAGACGAGCCGCGCGCCCGCGTGGCTGCGCACGTTCGACGCGTGGCTGCAGCCCGAGGCCAGCGCACACAGCAAGACCAGGCCGGCAGCGCGCATCGCCTCACACCGACGGGTGGTGAATCACGCGCTGCACTTCTTCTGCGAGCCCGGGCTGCAGCGGCACCAGCCGCGCCCGCGTGCCCAGCGCCTGGAGCGCGTTCAGGAACTCCTGCGCGGTCTGGAAGCGCATCCGCGGATCCACGAAGAGCGCCTTGCGCACGATCTGGTGCAGCAGCTCCGGCAGGTCGGGCCGCATGCGCGCGAGCAGCGGCGCGCCGCCCTCGCGAACCTTGCGCATGGTGTCGAGGTCGCTCTCGCCCTCGTAGAGCCGGCGCCCCGCGAAGCTCTCCCACATCATGATGCCCACCGCGTACAGGTCGGCGCGGCGGTCGATGCTCTTGCCCACCACCTGCTCGGGCGACATGTACGGGATGGTCCCGCGCAAGAGGCCCTGCTCGCCGGCGGCGGTGAGGCCCTCGGCATCGGCCACGCCGAAGTCGGTGAGCTTCACCTCGCCCTGCTGGTCGATGAGGATGTTCGCGGGGTTCACGTCGCGGTGCACGATCGAGGCAGACGCGCCCGGCAGCTTCACCCGGTGCACGTAGTCGAGCGCCTTCAGGGTGTCGGTGATGATGTGCAGCACGGCGCCGGTGTCGAGCCAGCGCGGGGTGTGGCGCGCGTCGACCATCAGCTGCTCGAAGGTGATGCCGTCCACGAACTCCAGCACCATCAAGTAGTCGCTGCCCTTCTTGAACAGCTTGAAGGTGCGGACGATGTTCGGGTGCCGGAGCTTGGTGGTGAGCTTGCCCTCGCCCACGAAGAGGTCGATGGCCTTCTGCTCGGCGCGGAGCGCGGGCAACAGCCGCTTCACCACCACCTCATCGGGCTCGTCGGCGAGCTTCTGCGCGGCCGGGGTGGCGCGCGCGCGGTAGATCTCGGCCATGCCGCCCACGGCGATCTTGCCGACGATCTCGTACCCACCCAGCTCCATGGCCGCTTGAGCCTAGACGACGAACGCCGCGGGAGAAAGGAACTCCGCGCGGCGCCTGCGGCGGTCAGTGCTTGGCGAGGCGGCTGAAGAGCTCCTCGTACTGCCGGCTCGAGGCGTCCCAGCTGAAGTCCTGGGCCATGCCGCGCACGGCCAGCTCCATCCACGCGCTGCGGTGCTCGAAGAGGTCCGCCGCGCGCCACACCGCGTGCACCAGCGCCTCGGGCGAGAACGGGCCGAACTTGAAGCCGGTGCCCTCGGGCTGCGCGGCGTCGACCACGGTGTCGTCCAGGCCGCCGGTCGCTCGCACGATGGGCAAGGTGCCGTAGCGGAGCGCGTACATCTGGGTCAGGCCGCAGGGCTCGTAGCGGCTGGGCACGAGCAGCGCGTCCACACCGGCGATGACCTTGTGCGAGAGCTCGCGCGAGAAGCCGATGTAGGCCCCGCAGCGGCCCGGGTAGAAGGCCTGCAGCTGCGCGAAGCCGGCCTCCTCGCCGGCGTCGCCGTTGCCGAGCATCACCAGGGCCACGTCGCGTCCGAAGATTCCCGCCGAGCCTTGCAGCACCAGCTCCGCGCCCTTCTGGTACGCGAGCCGCGTCACCATGCCCAGAATCAGCGTCTTCGGCGTGAGCTTGAGCTTGAAGGTGTCCACGATCCACTGGTGACAGCGCTGCTTCCCCAGCGGCGACTGCAGCGAGTACGTGGCCGGGATGAGCTTGTCGGTGGCGGGGTTCCACTCCTCGTAGTCCACGCCGTTCAAGATGCCGAAGAGCTTGTGGCGGCGCGCGCGCAGGGCGCCGTCGAGGCCCCAGCCCGAGTCGGGCGTCTGGATCTCCTCCGCGTAGCGCCGCGAGACGGTGGTGATGGCGTCGCCGAACGCGAGCCCGCACTTGAGGAAGTTCACCGCGTCGTGGAACTCGAGGCCCTCGACGGTGAAGTAGCGCCAGTCGAGCCCCAGGTCGAACATGGCGTTCTTGCCGAAGACGCCCTGGTAGCCCAGGTTGTGGATGGTGAAGACCGAGCGCGCGTTCGCGAAGCGCCGGTCGCCGCGCAGCTCGTGCAGGTAGAGCGGCGCCAGGCCCGTCTGCCAGTCGTGCACGTGCACGATGTCCGGCGCGAACTCGAGCGCCCGGCACACCTCGAACGCGCCGCGCGAGAGGAACGCGAAGCGGCGGTGGTTGTCGCCGTAGTCGCCGTCGTCGCCGTAGATGCCGTTGCGCCCGCCGAAGAAGCCGTGGTGCTCCAGGAACGCGATCGTGAGGTTCTTCTGCTTGGTCGGCGCGAGCAGCACCGGCGCGTCCTGCCGGCCGAAGGGGAAGCTCACGGAGATCGTCTTGCCGCTGTTCGTGAGCTCGCGCTTGCCGAGGTCGATGGAGCCGTAGCGCGGCGAGACCACCAGGCACTCGTGCCCGCGCGCGGCCATGGCCTTGGGGAGCGCGCCGAGCACGTCGCCCAGACCGCCGGTCTTCGAGTACGGCTCGACCTCGGAGGACACGAAGAGGATGCGCATGTGCGTCCGAAGGTAGCCCTCCGGGCGGCGCTGTCACCAGTTTTCGTGCGTTCGGACGGTGGTGGACAGATCCGGGATGGGAATTTCGCGCTTCGATCCGATGACGTCTACCCGCCGCAGGGGTCGTAGCCGTCCACGCTGCCGCAGAGCGTGGGGATCTGGGCACCGCCGGGGTTCACCGTGTTGTAGGTGCCCGTGATGCTGTCCACGGCCCCGAAGGCCTGGCCGCCTTCGCCCTGGTTGCCGAGCCAATCGCTGATCCCTCCGCAGGCCATCGACGCGGCGGGGTTGCTCAGGCCGTGCGCCGAGCCGCCGTAGCCGATCACCAGCGTGGCCATGGTGACGTACTTGTCTTCCCACTGCCCCAGCGCCACCCAGGGCCCCACCGACACGCCCATGAAGCTGCCTAGCAAGCTCGCGATCTGCGCGACGGAGTTGTCGTAGTTGTAGTCGGCGCAGACATCCTCGGCGCCTCCGCCCGTGCCGTTGGGCAAGACGCCGATCACGGTGCCGGTGGAGGTGTCCACCGCCCAGAACGCGCCGGGATGCAGGGGCACGAGCAGGGTGTAGTTGGGCGTGAACGGCTCCTCGAGCCACTCCCACGCCAGGCGCTCGCTGTCGGTGAGGCCGGCCTGGGCCTCCGCGCCGCCGGGCTGCACCGCGGTGAGCGACACGCCCTGCAGGGCCTCCAGGGTGCTGGTGCCCGTGAACATGTGGGCCTCCATCACCGCGAGCGCGGCGGTGGCCTGGAGGGTGCCCTGGAAGGCCGCGGCGGGGTCGTCGGAGGCGGTGGCCCACTGCGAGAGCGGGAAGATGTCGAGGTTCTGGCTCATGGGCCCGTCGACGCGCGCCTTCTGCACCAGGCCCACCACGCGCGGGCCGGTCTCGAAGGTGAGCGCGGCGGCGCTGGAGGGGGTGGGGAGCACGGGCTGCGCGAGCAGGAGCTTGATGGGCGTCACCGACATCCCCGCGCCCAGCGCGGCGGTGATCGCGGCGTCGTCCTGGGCCACGAGCGCGTCGACGAGCGGCCGCAGCGCGAGCTTCTCGGTCACCACGTCATCCAGCACCACCGACGGGCTGGGCGCCGCGGCCTCCACCTGCAAGGTCACGCCGCCCAGCAAGAGCGAGCGGACGTCGTCGAGCATGTCCTGGGTGACGGCCGACGGGCCCACGCCCGCGGCGGACGCATAGCCGGCGATCGCCGCGGTGTGCTCGCGCCCCTGCACGCCGATGGTGAGGTACAGCCCCGAGAGCGCGTTGGCCACGGCCGCGGTGCTGGGCGCGGTGTAGCTGCCGGCGCCCGCATGGGTGTTCACGGTGACCGAGACGGCGCGGGTGGCGTTGCCGCTGGGCGGCGCTTGGTAGGCCAGCGTGTAGTCGCGCAATGCCCGCGCGGTGAGCTCGGCGGTCGTCGCGCTCACGGCATCCGAGACCTGGCTCGCCGTGACCGAGGACCCGCCGGTGAGCGCGCTGAGCTGGTCGAACGTCGCGGCGGTGGGCGTGCCCACCTCAATCGAGAGCACCGGCGCGCCCGCGGCGATGACGCGATCGATGTCGGCGGAGCGCGTGTCGCCGGCAGCGCCATCCGAGAGGAGCACGATCAGCGTGGGGCCCTCGAGATCGGCGTCGCGCACGGCCTCCCAGATCGACGAGTCGCCCGTGGCGGTGGCCAGGAGCTGCGCCTGGGCCTGGGCGTCGCTGAGGGTGCCGGCCCAGTCGGAGCTCAGCCAGTTCACGCCGAAGTTCATGGTGGCCACGCGGAACTGGGCTTGGGCATCGGCGCCGAAGAGCGCGGTGGCGACCTGGTTGGCGAGGTCGGTGGCGGAGGCGCCGAGGAAGGCCGAGGGGATGCTGCTCGAGGTGTCGTAGATGAGGGCCACGCGCGGCGGCGGGGCCTGGTTCTGGGTGACGCTGAAGCTCACCGGCTGGCCGTCCTCGGTCACCGTGAACGCCGGCGCGCCGAGGCCGGGCACGCCGTGGCCGCTCGCGTCGAGCGCCGCCACATCCAGGGTGATGCGCGGGAACGCCCCGCTGTGGATGGTGCTGGAGACCGTGGACACCTGCGCGATGGCCGCGGGATCCGTGCTGCCCACCGCGATGGGCGCGCCGTTGAGGATGAGGCCGCCGTCACCGGCCTGCTGGTACACGTCACCGCCCAGGGTGAGCAGATCGCCGGCCGTGGCCAGCCGCGCCGCATCCGCCGCCGAGAGGTCCGCGCCGGTCACGTAGAGCGCCGGGACCACCGCCTCGACATCCGTCGGCCGCATCTGCAGCAGCGACGCCTGATCCACCGGCGGCCGGAACTGCAAGCGGATCTGGCGGCCAACCACGTCGGCCGCGTCGAAGGTCCGGTCCATCACGGTGAAGGGCGCGTCGGGCGAGTTGGCCCGCGCGGCCTGGAGCAACACGTGAATCTGCGCGTTGGGCTCCGCGTCGGCCGCGGGCTGGGGCGTGTCGGTGGTGAGCGGGTCGCCGAACGCAGCGTCGGCGGCGAGCGGGTTGGCGAACGTCGGCGTCCCGTTCACGGTGACCTGCACCAGCGGCACCGCGCCGAGCGTGAAGTCGAACGCCGGCGCCGCCCCGGTGACCTGAGCGGCGAGGGACGCTGCCAGCGCGTCGCGCTCCGAGCCGGTGGGATCGATGGGCGAGAGCTGCTGCAGGGTGGTGTGGCCCAGCGCGGCGGCCCACGCCGCGGCCTGCGAGGCGGTGATCGGCGGCGCGTGGGTGCGGTCGTACGTGCGCAGCAGCATCTTGCGGCCATCGAGCTTGGTGGGGTCCGCGGTGCCGACCATCACCTGCGCGTCGAAGCCCGCGGCCTGGTAGAGGCTCACCAGCAGCTCGGCCTTCTCGCGTGGCGTGCCGGCGCCGCCCCGCAGCGTGCCGCGAACGCCCCACCGCATGGCGATGTCCGCGTCGCTGCAGTCCACGGCGGTCGGCGGGTAGGTGGCGATGCGGTCGCGGACGAACTCGAAGATCGCGGTGGCGTCGCGGGTCTGCACCGCGGCGTCCGCCTGCGCCGGGAGGTGGTCGGGGCTCTGGCGGAGGGCGTCGCGGAACTGCGACCACGCGGTCCAGCGATCGAGGCCGGCGTCGACAGGACCGGCGTCGACAGGACCGGCGTCGACAGGGCCGGCGTCGACAGGGCCGGCGTCGGTCGCGCCAGGCCCGGCATCCGTGCGGCCGGTGTCGTGGTGGCAACCCGCGAGCGCGACCACCAGGACCGTGACGCCGACACCGAGCTGAATTCGAAGATGCATGGGATCCCCTGGGTACGGCGGCAAGCTAGCACCGGGGCCGCGCGCTGCCGCGTGCCGACGTCACACTCGGCCAGTTGACCGGTGCTGGCCGTCCTGCGCGGAAATTTCGAGGAGGACCGCGGAGTGGCGCTTCAGTCCGTCGGCAGCCCGAGCATCACCATGTTCACGTTCCAGCGCATGGCCACGTCGGGCTCGTCCTTCTGGAACTGCTCGGCCGTTCGACGCGCCACTTCGAACTCGGCGGCGTCGGTGGCCTCGCGGATGAGCCGCATGCGCACGCCGTCGTAGCGCTGGGTGAGCATGTCGTCGCCGGTGATGCGGTGGTCGAGCATGTCCTGCAAGCAGCGCACGGCGGCGGCGTGCTGCTTCTTGCTCTCCATCACCCCGCAGGGCTTCTCCGCCCAGCTGAACTTCTGGTGCGGCTGGGCCTTGTCTCCCACGCGCTTGCGCTCGGCGTCCGTCTCGGACTCGGCCAACTTGAGCGCGGCCTCGTAGGTGCGGTCGTCCTCCAGCTCCTGCGCGCGCTGGCTGATCCACATGTTCTCCATGGTCTGCACGCCGGAGAAGTAGAGCGAGCCGGGATAGAGCTTCATGAAGTTCTCGCCGACCTGCATCGCCAGGCTCGTCTCCTTGAGCTGGCTGTAGCAGTTCATGCGCTGGAACATCGCCATCTGGCGCAGGTGGTAGACGTCGTCCTCGGGCAGGTCCGAGCCGAGGACCCACTCGGTGTCGCGCAGGCAGGCGTGGACGCGCCGGTTGGCCATGTCCTGCCCGATGAGCTGCATCGCGGTCGTCATCCGGTCCTGGGTGGCGAGCGACTTGTCCTTCGCCTTGGCGCGCATGGTCTCGAGCTGCTGGGTGACGGCCACCTCGTGCGCGTCGGAGAGCCGCTTGATGCGCTCTTGCAGATCGAGCAGGTCTTCGGTCGCGTAGAAGAAGTCGGGGTCTTCCTTGAGCGCGCTCTGCAGCATGTTCGCGTGATCCGCGTCGGACATGACCGTGAAGCTCTGCGCGTAGAGCTTGTACGCGTTCATCGTCTTCTGCGGCTTGACCTTGCGCTTGGCCACGACGTCGGTCGCCGGCGTGCCCGCGAGCTTCACCACGATCGCGTCCTGCAGCTCGAAGACGTCCTCGACCTTGCCCGTGACCTTCGCCGCGTCCTTGACGACGCCGGTCTCCACGTCGACGAAGCGGGCCACGATGCGCAGCTCCTTCTCGACCTTCTGGTAGCTGCCCAGGACCACGGTGCGCGCGCCGACCATCTTGCCGACCTTCGCGGCATTGGAATCGTCGCTGGCCTTGAGGCCCTGGAGCTGCAGCTCGGCGAGCGCGTGGTTGAGCTGGTCGCGCTCGACGACCTGAAGATGCGAGCCCTTCTTCAAGTCCACCATCATCGTCTCGGCGATGCCCACCGAGAGCCAGCTCAGCTCCTGCGAGCCGGAGAGATCCTTGAACGGCATCACCGCGATGGGCGCAACAGGCCGGTCGGCGTCGGGCTTCGACGCGGGCGCGGCCGCGAGCATCAAGGCGAGCAGAGCGGTCATGGACGGAGCCTCGCGCGGGCGGTGGCCACGGCCTTCACCATCTCGGCGCTGACCGCGTCCTGGAGTTGGAGGAGTTGGGCCTTGGGCTTGTCGAGGCGCACGGCGGTGATCACCTCGCCGGTCTCGGCGTTCACGAAGCGAGCGGTGGCGCGCACGGTGTCGCCCTCTTGCTGGAAGCTGCCCAGCACGACGACCTCCGCGCCCTGGATCTTGCCCAGCTGCGCGCGCGTCGCGGGATCGACCACGTTCGCGTCCTGCGAGAACTTGAGCTCGCCCAGATCCACGTCGAGCTGGCCGCGCTCGATGACCTGGTAGTCGGCCTTGCCCGCGAGATCGGTGACGAGATTTTCCGGCCACGCGTCGGCGAGGTAGTTCACGCTCGGCTCGCCGCCCACGTTCTTGAAGGGCAGCACCGCGAGCCGCAACGGCCCGGTGTGCCGCTTGGGGTCGGCCGGAGCTGGCGCTGGCGGAGTCGGCGTTGGCAAAGGCGTGGGCTGCACGACCGGCGGCGTCGACGGGCCGCGCAGCATGATCGCGCCGCCAATCCCCAGCGCCAGCGCGCCCACGATCCCCGCGATGACCGCGCCCTGCGCGCGCTTCTTGGGCACCAGCGGCTCGGGCACCTGCGGCGGCAAGGCGACGCCGCGCGCAGGCACGGACTCGACGTTCATCCGCGGCGCGACCGAGGTGATCATCGGCGAGGCGATCGCCGGATCCAGCTCGCCGGATCGCTTGGCCGGCTGCGGTTGCAGTCGCGCGCGTCCAGCGGGGAGCGCGAGCCGCGGGTCGCCGTAGAGCGCGTAGCCTGCGAACGAGAGCGGCGCGCGGGCGTGGCTCCAGAGCGCCTGCCGCGCGCGACGCACGGCCTCGCCCAGCGGCGCGCCGGAGAGCGCGTGCTCGTAGAAGCGCAGCGCGAAGGCCAGGCCGTCCTCGTCGGGCAATTCCCACATCGGCCCGAGGTAGTGCTGCACGCCGCGCATGAGCAGGCCCGAGGCCAGCGTCGACACGCCGCGCGCGGCCTCCACCCAGCCTTCACCCGACGCCCGACACGCGTTCGCGAAGATCACCGCGGGCGCGCGCGCGCCCACCGCGTCCATGAGCGTCTCCGCGTCCACCACGCCGTCGGCGAGCAGCAGTCCCGACGGCGATTCCGCGCGGCCCTGCACGTTGTGCCCCGCGAAGTGCAGCCAGTGCACGCCGTTCAATGCGGCGAGGAACCTCTCGCGCGTCACCGGGCCTTCGAGGTGCTGCACCTCCAGGCCCGCGCCCTCGCGAAGCAGGCCCGCGACGGCTGCACCTTCACGCGCGGCCGCCGGCAGGTCGCCCGACGGATTCGAGACCACCAGCGCCGTCGCCACCTCGTTCACCGGCAGCTTGAGGCCGGGCGAGGTCGCGGAGCGGGTGGCCACGGTGCGGCCCACGGCCATGCGCAGGGCGAGGAAGTCGCGGTCGTCGTGGAGCAGCTCCCAGGGCACGTGAACGAGCGCGTCCTCGAGCATCACCCGGCAGAAGCGCAGCTCCGTCTGGGCGAGCTTCTGCTGCGCGCGCGGCGAGAGCGCCTCGGCGAAGAGCTTCTCGCCCAGGTTCTTCACCTCGTCGCGGTAGCTGCTCGGCCCGCCGTGCATGAAGGCGCCGAAGCCGCGCGCCAGGCGATCGAGCGCGTCCATCGGCAGCGGCACCTCGGCGAAGGCCTTGACGGTGCCTTTGTCCTTGTCGCCGTCGAGCGCCGAGACGCGGATGCCCTCCGCGCCGCGGGCAAGCTCGAGCACGAAGAGCTCTTCAGACTTGGTGCGCGTCGGCTCCGGCGCGGGCGTCGTGGGCAGCTCGGGCTTGGGTGCGCCGGGGCCCCAGTTGAGCGCGAAGACCCTGGACGGCTCGCTCTTGCCCTTGAAGCGCACCTCGCCGCGGGGCCAGGTGGCGTCGGCGGGCAGGGCCTGGGCGGCGGCCTCGCTGAGGAGCACCTCGTCGGCGCGGGCCTCGTGGTTCACGCGGGCGGCCACGTTCACCGTGTCGCCGAAGACGTCGCCGCCGTCGAGCAGCGCGCGGCCGGTGTGCAAGCCGATGCGGATGTGGATTTGCCGATCGGAGTCGCCAGGGTGGAGGGCGTTCTCGCGGGCGAGGGTGCGCTGCATCTCGCCGGCGCAGGCGGCGGCCGCGGGCGCCTGCTCGAAGACGGCCATGATGGCGTCGCCGATGGTCTTCACCACCCGGCCGCCGTGCTGGCCGACGAGCGGGACCAGGGCGTCGTTGTGGCGCTTCACCAGGGCCAGGCCCTCGATGTCGCCCTTGCGCTCGAAGAAGCTGGTGGACCCGACGATGTCCGTGAAGAGCACGGCCAGCTCGCGGGCGTGCTTCTCCATCAGCTCGCGATCGATCTCGCGGCGGGCGGCGAAGAGGCGCTCGAGGTCGCTGGAGTCGGACACGGGACTGGGCTCCCCGGCGATTAAAGCGCAGGCCGCGCAGAGGCCCAAGGCACCCCAAGTGGATCAACGCGCGAGACCACCTTGGAGTGCAGACGGGTGCGAGGGCGGAAAGGGCGCCAACGGCCGTCGCGCGAGGGCGCGCCGGCAGGCTCGAGTGGCTCGGGTTTCCCATCTTGACGAAGCAGATGCAGGTGCTTGGGGAACGGTACAGGTGATCGGTTCTCGGTGATCGGTCCGATCGCCGCGCAGCGACGCACCTCCGCTGCGTGCGCGCCTGGGGAGCCGGGCAACCCTACCGACCGCACACCCGCCGGAACGAACACGACCCGCACCGACGCCTGTCCTCCGTCTGCGGGAACTGCTCGATCTCGCGCGGCAGGTTCCGCTCCGGGTGCTCCAGGAGCGCGCGCATGCCTTCCACGCTCTCGCGGAAGTGCCCGCGGAACTTCTCCAGCGCCGCTTCGTTCACCTGCACCGCGCGCTCCTCGCCCGAGCCCAGGTACACCAGCTTGGCCGTGGTGCGCGCGGGATCCACGCCCCACTTGTGCTGCGCGAAGAGCACGTAGCCCTGCACCTGCTCGTCCTCGCCCTCGCGCGGCCGGCCGGTCTTCCAATCGACCACGTAGGCCGTCCCGTCGTCCTCGCGGTAGGCGAAGTCCGGCGCCGCGAACACGCGCACGCCCTCGAGCAGGAAGGCGTCGAGCTCGTCGATGGAGAGCCACTGGTCCGGTCGCAGCGTGCGCGCCCGCGCCAGGTACGGCCCCTCGAAGAAGCGCTTCAAGCTGCCCATCGCGTTGTCGGCGTTGCGCTTCCACTCCTCGTTCGCCACCGGCTCCGCGTACTCGTGCTCCACGAGGCCCAGGGCGCGCTTGGTGTACGGCTCCGACACCCGGTAGCGGTGGTCGCGCGAGAGCCGCCACTCGTTGCGCATGCGCAGGAGCATGAACTGGCTCATCCGGTCCATCGACGGCATCACCCCGGCCTTGGCCTGGGTGAGCGCCGCGCGGATGGTGTCGTGGACCACGTTCCCCGCCCACTGGAAGCGGTTGGAGAGCTTCTTCAGGAGGTAGAGCTCACGCGCCAGCGCCGGGGCGTCGGCCCGCCAGCCGCCCCAGGCGCCGTAGTACGTGAAGTAGTAGAGCCGCCGGCACTCGGCGAACTTCTCGTGCCGGCTCTTGCTCCAGCTGAACTCGTTCTGCAGCTCCTGCATGCGGCCCGATCATACGACACGGCCCGGACACTCGCCCGGGCCCCGTCGCACGCGCGCGGCCGCCCTACCTCAGTTGCACTGGCTCGAGCCCGTGTTGCAGCTGACCTGGCATTGGCTGTCGCGGGTGCAGGGCGAGGTCGCGACCTGCGGCTGATTGCAGCCCATTCCGTCGCACCAGAGGCCCGTGGGGCAGAGGGCGTCGCCCGTGGTGTCGTTGGAACCGCAGGTGGTGCGGCAGCTGGTGGCGTCCTGGCAGGTGAGGTTGCCCGGGCAGACGCCGCTCGCGCCGCCGCAGCTGCCCGCACCGTCGCAGGTGCCCGCCGAGGTGAAGTTGCCGTTCGAGCAGGTGTCCGCGCCGCAGGCGGTGCTCGCGCCGTAGAACTCGCACGCCCTGCCCGCGGCGCAAATGCCGTCGTGGCCGCAGCTCGACGCGCCCTGGTCCTTGCACACGTTCGCAGGATCCGGGTGGCCCGCGATGACGTCGGCGCAGGTGCCGCTCGCCACGCCGGTCTGCGCGATCGAGCAGGACTGGCACTGGCCGTTGCAGACCGCGTTGCAGCAGATGCCACCCGCGCAGTGACCGTTCACGCAGTCCCCGTCGACCTGGCAGGCCCCGCCGTTGCTCTGCGGGGCAGCGCAGGTGCCGCCCTGGCAGCTGCCGCTCACGCAGTCCGTGCCGAAGTTGCAGGTCTTGCCGTTGGCGCACGCGGAGCAGGCCGAGCCGCCGCAGTCCTTGTCGGTCTCGGTGCCATCCTGGATGCCGTCGCTGCAGCCGTCGATGCACGTGCCCGAGGGGCACAGGTAGTTCGAGCCGTTGCACGCGGTCTGATTCGCGCCGCCGCAGGCCGTGCCGCAGGTGTTGCTGCTGGTGTCGCAGGCCTGGCCGAGGTTGCAGTCCGACGCGCCGCTGCAGCCGCAGACGCTGCCGCCGATGCAGCTCTTGCCGCCGTTCGCCGGGCTGCACACCACGCACGCGCCGGTGTCGCCGCAGGTGGAGTCGCCCGTGCCGACGTTGCACTTGTTGGTGCCGTCGCAGCAGCCGCCGTGGCAGTCGGTGTACGTGTCCGTGCCGCCGCCGCAGGTCTGGCTGCAGGTATGGGTGGTCACGTCGCAGGCCTGGTTCGCGGGGCAGTCGGTGGACAGCGTGCAGCCGCCGCCGGTGGTGGTGCCGGTGCTCGAGCCCGACGAGCTTCCTCCGGTCGAGCCGCTGGTGGACGACGTGCCCGTGGAGCCGCTCGAGCTGCCCGTGCTGCTGGTGGTCGTCGACGACGACGAGCTGCTGCTGGCGCTGGTGGTCGTGCTCGAGGACGAGCTGCTGCTGGCCGTGGTGGACGAGCTGCTGCTCCCGCTGGTCGACGAGGTCGTCGAGCCGCTGCCGCTGCCGGAGCTCGTGGACGCGCTGCTGGTGCTCACCGTGGTGGAGGAGCTGCTGCCGCTGGAGCTCGCCGTGCTCGAGCTGCTGCCGCTCGAGCCCGAGGTGGAGCTGCCGTTGACGGTGATGTCGAAGGAGAAGCTCTGCCCGGGCAGGTCCACGCCGGCGAGCTGGGGCGCCACGGAGAGCTTGAGGTGACCGGTGCCCGCGGCCAGGCCGGTCACGGCCACGGAGACGGTGGTGCTCGAGCCCGCGGCCACGGTGATGCTCCCGCTGGCCTGGAGCGACACGTCGATGTTGGTATCCGGCGTGGAGACCGTGACCTGCAGGGGCAGGTCCACGCTGGCGGAGTTGATGAGCTGCACCGTGTCCGAGCCGGTCTGGCCCACGCTCACGCTGGTGGAGCCGGCGGCGGCGGTGATGGGGTACACCGCGGTGTAGGCCGCCGAGCCGTTGAGCTGGGTGTCGCCGCGCACGGCGGTGATGGTGTGCGCGCCGAGCGTGAGGTCCGCGGGGAGCGTGACCTCGAGCTGGGCGTCCGACACGAACGTGGTGGTCACCGACTGGCCGTCCACCTGCACCGCGACCTGTTGGGCCACCTGCGGCTGCGCTTCGCCGAGGTCCTGCTTGAGCAGCGGGGTGAAGCCCGAGCCATTGACCTTGATCTTGATGGGCGCGCCGATGGGGGCGCTGGCGGGCTCGATGCTGCCGATGGCGCCGCCCGTGGAGGGCGCCGCGGGGGTACAGGCCGCCGCGGCCAGGAGCGAGGCGGCGCCGAGAAGGATCCTCAGGGTGCGGGACATGCGCGTTCCTCAGAGACGCGTCGGGCGCGGCCGCGCGCGACGCAAGAAGGGTTAGAGCCCGATGTCGACGCCGAGACCGGCCACGGCTGCGAGGCCGCCCGCATTTCCGGAGAGATCTCCGCTGGCGCTCGCCGTGAGGTAGCGCGCGCCCGCGAAGGCCCGCACCAGCCCGAAGTTGAAGTCCAGGCCCGCCAGGCCGCCAAACGCCAGCGGCGAGGTGGTGCCCGAGGCGTTGGTGGTGGTGCCCACGTCGATCTGCTCGCTGGTGCGGCTGATGCCCACGCCGCCGGAGACGTCGACGCCGAGCCAGTCCGTGAAGCGGTAGCGCGCCCACGGTCCGACCAGCGCCTGGACACTGGTCGTCGTGGTCTTGGTGGTGAGCGTGGGGCCGCCCTGCCCGACCGAGACGGAGCCGTCGTGCGAAGCGGAGTTGAAGAGCGCGTCGATGCCGCCGCCGATGTCGAAGTCGCCGGTGCGGTACGCCACCTGGATCTGCCCGCCGGGCGCGATGCCGGAGAGCGCGCCGCCGTTGGTGAGGTAGCCGCCCTCGACCAGCAGCTCGAGGCGGAAGCCCTCGTCGTCATCGCTGGGCTTCTTGGGCGGCGCCTTGGCCGCGACCTCCGCCGGCTTGGTCTCCGCGGGCTTGGTCTCGAGAGGCTTGGGCTCCGGCTTGGGCTCCGGCTTCGGTTCGGGCGGCTTCACCTCGGCCACGGCGGGCTTGGCCTCCTCGGGCTTCGGCTCGGCCGCCGCCGGCTTCACCTCCGGCTTGGGCTCCTCGGGCTTCGGCTCCGGCTTGGCCTCCGCGGGCTTCTCCGGCGGGGCCACGGCGGCCACGGCCGGCTTGGGCTCGCCGACGCTGAACTTCACGTCGCGGCTGGCGTTGCCCAGCGTAAGCGAGACGGTCACCTCGCCGCTCGCGGGCGCCTCGACCTCGAGCTTCCACAGTCCGGGCGACATCGACGCGAGGCTCTTCACCTTGCCCGCGCTGGCCTTGGCCTTGAGCTCGGTCGGCTTGGGCGGCAGGCCGAGCGGATCGGCGCCGGCCACGAGGATGCTGGCCACCTTGCCCGCGCCGACGTTGTCCGCCGGGCCGAGCGCGGCCATGGCGAAGAGCGGCTTGGCGGCGGGCAGGCCGATGGGCGCGTGGGTGGTCTTGCCCGAGGCGTCGGTGACGTCGATCTGGCCCTTGAGGAAGCCCACCGGCGAGGGCAGCGCGAGCGCCACCTGGCCGGAGGCGTCCGAGGTGAAGCCGGTCGAGCGATGACCGGCGACGACCGCTTCCACCTTGGCGTTCTTGCTGGTCTGGACCTTCACGGTCGCGCGGCCGAGCAGCGGGACGACGGTGTACGCAGCGCCGCCCTTCTCGCCCTCGATGAGGACCACCAGGTTCTGGGGCATCTTGCTCGCGGGCAGCACGGCGTGGACCGTTTGGCCGTCGAGCGTCGCCGGGCCGCCCGAGCCGTCGGCGCGGATGGCCTTGCCGTGAATCTCCAGGGTGGCCTCGCCATCGACGCCCAGCGTCACCGGCGCCGTGGCGCCCACCGCGAGCGGCCACTTCGGCTCGATGAACTTCAGCGACACCGGGATGGGCTTGCCCTTGGGCGGCTTGAGCGTGCACTTGGCCTGCCCGGGCTTGGCCGGGGCGCGCACGCCAAAGCCCTTCGCCGACGCGGGCGCGAGGAAGGCGCCCTCGAGCACGCCGTCGCAGACGAGCTCCACGTCGACCTTCGCCTTGGGAAGTGGGACCACCGAGTGGCCGTCGGCGACGGGCGTCGCGGCGGCGGCAGCGAGAACAAGCCCAACGAGCATCACTCCCATCCAGCGGCCTCCTGCTTGACCTGCGGCTTGGTACCCTTGTCCGGCTTGTCGCCCGTGTCGCCGTCCGTGGCGGCGGCTGCGGCGGGCTTGGGCGCGGGCGGTGCGGCGGTGACCGAGTGCTCCTCGGTCGCGTCCAGGCCCGCGGCGCTCGCCTTCACCGACACGCTCGACTCACCCTCGGGCAGGGTGAGCTTGATGCTGAAGCTGCCATTCTTCTTCACCTGCGCGGCGACGTCGTTCACGGTGACGGTGGCGCCGGGCGTGACCTGGCCCTTGAGCGTCCAGCTGGTGCTCACCGTGCCCGCAGGCCACTTGATGGTCATCTTCGGCGGCACGGGCGCGGGCGGGGGCGCGTCATCGGGCTTGGGCGCCTCGGGCTTGGCGGCCTCGGGCGCGGGCTTCTCTGCGACCGGCTTGGCGGGCTTCGCGGGCTCCGGATCCACCGCGGCCACCTCGACGGGCTTCGTCGGCTTGGCCTTCTCGGGCTTGGCGTCGGCGGCGGGCGCGTCGGCGAGGGCGTCGTTCTTGCCCAGCTCGATGGACTTGCCCGCGGCCAGCTCCTGCTTGGAGCCGTTGAGCGCGAGCTGCACCGCGCCCTCGCGGCTGGTGACGCGCGTCTTGGAGCCCACCAGCGCCACCTCGAACCTGCCGCTGCCCGAGGCGGAGAGCCCGCTGGGCGCCTCGACGACGAGCGCCTTGCCCGAGGCCGCAGCCTGGACCGACCCGGACTCGAGGGAGATCTTGTCGTCGGCGAGCTTGGCGCGCGCGACGCCGTCGAGGTCGACGGTGCCCGCGGCGGTCTTGAACGTCGCGTGTGACTTGGCGCCCACGGAGAGCGTGCCGGCGCCGAGCTTCTCGCCCGGGAGGATGCCCACGCCCTTGTCGCTGCCGTCGGTGAGGACCTCGACGCGGCCGTGGCCGTCCTGCATCACCACCTCGGCCCGGACGGGCGAGGCCGCGCAGAGGGCCATGGCCCCGGCGCTGGCGAGAAGCGAATGACGCATGGGAACGACCCTCATCGCGAAGCGGACCCGCGATGCATCCGCAGATTCGGAGTCTAAAGAGTTGCCGAGCAAGCGTCCATCAACGGCCAGTGAGGCTGCACTACTTCACGGGCACGGGCACGTAGAGCTCGAGCGTGTTGAGCACGGTGAACTTGCCGGAATCCTCGTTCACGCCGCCGGCGATCAACACCGATCCATCGTTGAGGACGGTGCAGGTGTGGAGGAAGCGGCCCTGCAGCATGCTCGGCAGATCCGTCTCCACCTTGGCCTGCGCGCTGCTCGACGGGCCCGTGGTCCTGGTGGGCGCGTTGTAGGTGTAGCTCGACTCCGAGTAGAGATCGGCCAGGTTCGAGGTCTGGGTGGCGCTGGTCTGGCCGCCCGCGACGAGCACGCGGCCATCGGCGAGCGCGGCGGCGCACGGGTCGTTTCGACCGCGGCCGGGCGTGGCGAGCGGGAGTTGGGTCGAGCTCACCGTGGAGTCCACGACCGCTGCGGTCTGCATCAAGCCGCCGTCGGGACCGGTGCCGCCGGCGATGACCATCAGGTGTTGCTCCGCGCCGAGCACCGCGGCCGCCGCGTGCGAGCGGTACAGGCCCATGCCGGCGTCGGCCTCGTAGAGCGGCTGGGCGAGCATGTTCATCACGCTGGTCGGGTTGCCGTTCGAGTCTGAGATGTTCGAGTACTGGAAGAAGATGATCGGCGGATCCGCCAGGCCGGCGTCGAGCACGTCGCCGCCAACCACCGCGAGCGCAGAGTTGCCGAGCACGGCCGCCGAGCGCGCGTTCTCGCGGTAGATGTCCACCGGCGCGCCGTAGATGTCGGTGATGCCGTGGAACTGACCGGTCGCAGGATCGAGCCAGATGGGATCGTCGGCGAGCACCGCCTGGCGGAAGCCGCCGCCGAGATCCTGATAGTCGATGCCGCCGACGACGATGGCGCGGCCGCTGCTGTCCGCGGCGGAGGTGTGGCGGCTTCGGCTGATCGCGCCGCTCGAGCCGCCGTCGACGTAGCTGTAGCTCATGTAGCCCGCCTGCCAACTGTCGCCGCCGGGCGAGTAGAGCATGGTGTTGGGCCGTGCCTGCGGGTTCGCGCCCGAGCCGACCTCGCCGCCGCTCACGAACACCGTGCCGTCTTGGAGCAGCGCCGCAGCCTGGAAGGCGGTGTCGTCGTCGTGCACGCCGCCGTCGGTGTCGACGTACGTCATCGCCGAGACGGCCGTGCTCGTGTTCGTGGCCGGGTCGAAGATCTCCGCGTCGTTGCGGAAGACCCAGTTCGTCGAGTCCGAGGCGACGGGGTAGCTCGTGCTCGTGTTGGGCTTGAGCGAGAACCCGCCGGTGAAGAGCACGCGGCCGTCGTTGAGCAGCGTGGCGGTGTGGCCCGCGCGCGGCGTGGTCAGCGTGGCGCACTTGGTCGCGTCGGCGGTGGTGGAGACGCCGATGAACTCGCCCGCCGGCTTGAGCAGCACCGTCACCTGCACCTTCTGGCTCGGATCCGTGGGCACCGTGAAGGGCACGCTCTGGCCAAAGGCGAGCGGCGTGGCGCTGGTGCCGCTGGGGTCGCCCTTGTAGCCGGTGATGGCCAACACGCGGTTGCTGCCCGGCGGGATCGCGTCGAGCTCGATGGCGCCGGGCGCGGCGATCTTGGTGATGGGATCGAAGTCCGCGCCGCTGATGACGACCTTGTAGTGGTCCACGCCGTCGGAGGCGGTGGCCGTGACGGCCGTGCTTCCGGTGGGCGTGCAGCGCTTGGTCAGCACCGTGACACCAATGCTCACCACGCGGCTCGAGCAAGCGACGAGCGGGAGCAAGGCAATGGCGGCGAGGCTGCGAAGACGGATCATTGGAAGTTGAGCGAGGCCGAGCCGGTCACAGGTGTCGAGTTGTGGTTGACGACGACGATGGTGGTGACCGCCGCGCCCGCGAGGATCGCCGCGCCGATGCCGATGCCCACGTAGAGCATGGTGTGCGGTGTCTCGTCGTCGCCGGTGTGCTTGGTCACCTCGCCCTCGTGCGAGGTGAGCTCGCCGGCGGGCTTCTCCTCGTGCGCCGGCACCTGGGTGAGATCGGGCTTCTTCTCCTCGCGCGGCTCGCG
The DNA here is from genome assembly GCA_018266075.1 of Deltaproteobacteria bacterium. Lineage (GTDB taxonomy): Bacteria > Myxococcota > Myxococcia > Myxococcales > SZAS-1 > SZAS-1. The sequence goes on from JAFEBB010000034.1 coordinate 20,663, forward strand.
CTGCTGCACCACGACGATCTTGGGCTGGTCGTCGTCGGAGGCCTTCACCACCGGGGTCTTCTCGTGCTTGGGCTCCTCGTGCTTCTCCACGACGGCCACCGCCGCCGGCGCGTTGAGCTCCGAGGTCACCTGCGCGGGCATCGACTCGCCCGGCCGCGGGAAGGCCTTCACGACCTTCGCCACTTCGTCGGCGACCTTGTTGGTCTCGATGCCCGCTGAGACGAGATCGGCGTCGAAGTGCGCCGGGTGCAGCGCCGTCGCGCCCTTGGTGCGCGCGCTGTAGAGGTGCGCCGCGAGTCCCACGCCGTCAGCCGTCTTGTAGAGCCCGCCGAAGAGCACGAAGTCCGCGCCCTGATCCGCGGCGAGGTGGCCCAGCGCGCCGAGCAGCGCGCGGTCGATCTTATTGCCCTGCAGCGGCGCGAGCTCGGGGATGCTCACCGCGGCCACGCTGGGTGCATGCGCGGCGCCACTCGCGGGGATGGCCACGGTGTTCGCGCCCTCGTTCACGGTGAGCTTGAGGCCCCAGATGGTGCCGTCGCCGCGGGTGACGCGGACGAAGTGCATGCCCGCCGGAAGATCCGCGCTGGTGGGAGAGGCGCCGTAGGGCTTGGCGTCGATCTCCACCTGGCCCTCGCCGGTCACCGCGACCTTGCCCATGGGCCCGCTGGTGACGCGCTTGCGCGCATCGTTGAAGGCGGTCTTGAAGACGGGCGGATAGTTGCCGGCGAGCTTGGCGTCGGGGTTGGTGCGGACGGCGTTCTCGAGCGCCTCGCCGGCCTTGTCGTTGTCGCCGAGTCGCGAGTACGCGACGCCGAGCTGGATGTACGCCTCGCGCAGCTTCTTCACGTCCACCTGGCTGGCGAAGCTCTCGTAGTCCTCGAGGCCGGCCTCGATGGCCTGGGCGCCGGGCTTGAGCTTGAGGCGCTTCACCATGCCCTCGCCCTTCTCGATCTGGGCGAGCGCGTTCTTGGCGCCGTCGCTGGGTTCGGCCGCAGCGGCGGCGGGCGCGGGAGCCGGCGGGGTGACGAGGAGGAGGCCGTCCTCGGAGTGGATCTCGTCGGCGACGATGTCCGTGACCTTGGGGCCGAGCGCGTCGGGGACGCCGCTCTGGACCACCAGGAAGGGGACGACGAGGACCTTCACGGCGTCGTCGGCGTGCGCCACGGGGACGACGGGGACGCCCGACGCTGCCAGAGCAGCCAGGAAAGTCGCCAAAGGACGCAGGTGCGGACGTGCGACCATGATTCACCCACCCGCGCGGATTTCCTGGGCTCAGGGACCGCGCGGAGGGTGCACCGTAGCCCAGCTTGCTTGCCAGATCCAAACCTTGAACGTCTGGAAGAGGCTCAGGGTCTGAAGAAGATCCGCGTCGTATCCGCATTCCACACACGGAGCCCACGTGCTTCCCACGAAGATCCTCTTGGTCGATCGCACCGCCGAGCTCGTCGATGCGTGGCGCGCCTCGTTCGCCGGCGTCTCCAGCGTCTCGGCGCACCACGGCGACTTCTTCGCGCGCCCCGCCAACGCAATGGTGAGCCCCGCGAACAGCTTCGGCTTCATGGACGGCGGGCTCGACCTGGCCATTCGCGATCGCCTCGGCGCGCAGGTGCAGGCCAACGTCCAGGCCGCGATCGAGGACCAGTTTCACGGCGAGCTTCCGGTCGGGATGGCGGTGGTGGTCGAGAGTGGCGTGAAGGATTGGCCGTACGTGGTCGCCGCGCCGACCATGCGCGTGCCCGAGAACGTGAACCACATGCTCAATGCCTATCTCGCGTTTCGCGCGATTCTTCTCGCCGTGCGGCGCTTCAACCTCGACGCAGGACGCGCGGTGATCCAAAGCGTCGTGTGCCCGGGGCTCGGGACTGGAATCGGCGCGCTCGAACCGGAGCGCTGCGCCACACAGATGAAGATGGCGCTGGACTCCGTCGCCCGCGGGCCAGCCGTGCCGTCGATTCCCGAGATCCACCCGCTGCATCGGGCGCTGCGGTCGAGCTGAGTGGACCGCTCCGGCTGGGCCGTCACGCCGCCGCTTCGCTCTTCGGCTCACTCGTCGCCATCGCGCCCACCGCGCGCTCGAGCCGGGTCACCGCATCCTCCGCGAGCGCGCGCGCGTGCTCGGGGCTCAGCGACGGATCCGTGTACACGAAGTTCCAGAACAGCCGCCCGTGCAGCGAGGTCGCGGTCGAGAGCCACACGCCGAGCGCCGACGGACAGGTCAGAAAGTGCGCCTCGGCAATCTGCAGATCGCCAAAGCGCGTCTCGATGCCGAGCCGCCCGAGGTTGGTGAGCCCGCTCGTGGCCGGGAGCGCCTTCTCCCAGCGCGCGGCCATCTTCTCTTTCGGAGCAGCAGCACCGCCGAGCGCCGCGAAGACCACCGACATCGCGCGCAGCGCGGCCCACACGAAGCCGCGCGCCTTGTCGAGCACCGTCGACGCGCGAATCGCGCGCGCCAGCGACCAGAAGTCATCCGAAGGCCGCACCGCGCCGCCCCACGCCAGCATGGAGACGAACATGCCCAGCTCTTCGCCCACCGGCGGGGTGAGCTCCGTGCGCAGGTTCACCGGCGAGCCGAAGCCCACGCGCACCGGCTTTCCCGCGCGGCCAAGCTCGGTGTCGGCGACGGTGGCGAGCATGATCGCCGCGGCCAAAGCGCCGTGAACGGTGGTCTGCTCCGCGCGCGCCCGCTCGGCGAGCCGTGCGGCGAGCTCGGCTTCGAGCACCTTGGGAATCACGCGCGAGCGGCGCTGGTGCGCGAGCGCCGGGCTGTCGCGACGCGCGCCCACCGGGACGCCGTGCCGCAACGAGAGCCAGAGCTCGCGCAGGCCGAAGCGAAGCAGCCCGAGAAAGCCCCCGAAGCCGCGCTCCGGCGCCGGAAATCGCTCGTCGACGCCAACCACGTCCGGCAGCTGCTCGAGCGCCTGGCCCGACGCGGCCTGGACGATGTCGCGCAGCAGGTACACGCCCGACCAGCCGTCGCCGACCGAGTGGTGGAAGTTGAGAATCAGCGTGTGATCGTCGGCGGCGTGCTGCACGTGAACGACGCGCACCAGCGGCCCGGTGCTCGCGGAGATGGGCTCGTTCACCTCGCGCTCGGCATCGGGGATCCACTCCGCGCCGGAGACGAAGCGCACGCCCGGAATCGCGCCGCCCTCGCGAAACCACGGGTTGCCGAGTGCGTCGAGCTCGATGCGCGAACGCAGGAACATGTGCCGCTTCGCCGCCGCCTCGACGCCCTGCTGCACACGCTCCAGCGTGAGCGGCCCGCGCACCCGACCGACGGTGGAGAAGTTGAGCGTGGAGAGCTTGTCGAGGTGGAACATCGCGCGCTCGGTCGCGCTCAGCGGGCGTTCCATGGCGGCAGGATACCGCCGATGGGCACAAGAGGCTTCAGGCCCGGCGCGAACGCAGGCCGCTCCGCGCCCACAACGCTCGAAGCGGCTGCTCGCGTCGCGACTATGATGATCGAATCCATGGCAGGGGACTTCGTGCGCGCAGGGGTCGGGCAGAGCACCAACCGCAAGCCGGAGCTGGCAGGCCGCGAGGCCGCGGAGCGCGCGGTGGCCCAGCTCGCAGGCCAGGTCCCGAAGCTGGTCCTGGTCTTCGCCACCGCCGGCTACGACCAGGCGCCGCTCCTGGCCGCCGTGCGCGCGGTGACGGGGGACGCTCCGCTCTCGGGCTGCTCGGGCTCCGGGGTGATCACCCAGCTCGGCTCCGACGAGCGCAGCCACGTGGTGGGGGTGATGGCCCTGACGGGCGACAGGCTCCGCGGTGCCGCGCTGCTCGCCCCAGGCACCAGCGCCGACTCCCGCGCCGCCGGCCGCGAGCTGGCCCGCCAGGTGCGCGCACTCGCCCTCGGCGAGGAGCGGGCCCTGCTCGTCTTCCCCGACGGCCTCACCACCAACTCCACCGAGCTCCTCGCCGGGCTCCGCGCGGACCTCTCCCTGCCCTGCGCGGTGGTGGGCGGCTGCGCCGGCGACGCCTTCACCCTGGATCGCACCTACCAGTACCGGGGCGCCGAGGTGATCTCCGGCGGGGTGGCGGCGCTGCTCCTCGCCGGCGATCTGCGGATGGAGATCGACGTCAGCCATGGCTGCGAGCCCCTCGGGGTGGAGCAGACCATCACCAAGGCCGAGGGCGGCTGGGTGCAGGAGATCGGCGGCCGGCCCGCGTGGAGCTTCTTCAAGGAGTTCCTCGAGCCCGGCGCCGAGGACCTCGACGCCCTGAACATCGCCTACCTCTGCCTCGCCGAGCGGCTGCCGGCCGAGCTGCGAAGCGCCTACGGCGAGTTCATCATCCGGGTGCCGCTGAGCCTGCAGAGGGAGACCGGCGCGCTGTTCTTTCCCGGCGGGCTGCAGACCGGGACCGGGGTGCACGTGGCGCTCCGGCGGCGGGAGGAGGTGGCCCGGCGCGCGGTGGAGTCGGCCCAGCGACTGGTCGCGCGGCAAGGCCCGGCCCGGCCGACCGCGGTGCTGCAGTTCGATTGCGTGGGCCGCGGGCGCCTGCTCTTTGGCGAGCGGACCACGCCGGAGCTGATCGAGCCGCTGCAGCAGGCCCTGGGACGCGAGCTGCCCTGGCTCGGGGTGCACACCTACGGCGAGATCGCCCCGGTGTCCGGGCAGACCTACTTCCACAACTTCACCGGGGTCCTCTGCGCGCTGTACGAAGGTTCCGGCGAGGCCGGCCGATGAGCGAGGGTGGCGCGGACCGCCCGCGCAACCTCCACGAGCAGGTCAAGCGGCTGGTGCGGACCGAGCGGGAGCTGTTCCTCTCCCAGCGGGCCATGGAGGCCCAGCTCCGGCGGGTGCGGCTGCTCAACGGCTACGCCCTGGCCACCGGCGCCGCCTCCAGCTCCGCGGAGATCCTCCGGCTGGCCCTGGTGCTGTTCACCGAGCTCTTCTCCTTCGAGCAGGGGCTGGCGGTGCTCGAAGCGCAGGGGCGGCTGCGGCCGGTGGCCTGTCATGCCGTGAGCGGCCTGGAGGAGCGCAGCGGCGAGCGGCTGGCCCAGCTGGAGCCGCTGCCGGTGGAGGTCGCCCAGGGGCTGCGCGGCCCGTGGTTCGCGGGCAGAAGCGGGAGCAACCCGGGCACCGAGCGGGCTGGGGCGCTGCTGGAGCAGCTCGAGGAGCTCTTCCAGCCCGGGAGCCCGACGCCGGGCTTCTCCCTGGTGCTGCCGCTGCGGCAGCGCCCCGGGACGCTGGAGGGCGCCCTGCTGCTCCGGCGCCTCTCGCGGGTGGTCCCGGTGGAGCAGCCCATGCCCACCGAGGCCGACCGCGACTTCCTGGAGGTGACCGGCCAGCAGATCTCCGCGGCGGTGGCCAACGCGCGGCTGGTGGGCGACCTGCGCGAGAGCTACGCCCAGCTCGCCGCGGCGCAGGCGGGCCTGGTGCAGAAGGAGCGGCTGGCGGCGGTGGGCGAGCTGGCGGCGCAGATCGCCCATGAGGTGCGCAACCCGCTGGGAGCCATCTTCAACTCCCTCAGCCGGCTGCGGAAGCTCACCGAGCAGGCCGAGGCGGGGCAGCTGCTGGACATCATGGACGAGGAGGCCCAGCGCCTGGACCGGATGGTGGAGGACCTGCTGGATTTCGCCCGGCCCAACGCCCCCCGCCTTCGCCCGGAGAACCTGGGAGCCATCGTCCGCAGCGCCCTGGAGGGCGCGAGGCGGGCGGCGAGGCTGGATGGGGTGGAGATCACCCTGGATGTCGACGAGGACCTCCCGCTGCTGCAGCTGGACGCGCGGATGATCCGGCAGGCCCTGCTCAACCTGCTGGTGAACGCGGCCCAGGCCATGGCCGGCGGCGGGCGGTTGGCGGTGCGCGCCGTGCTCGAGCGCAGCGAAGGGCGGCTCCTGGCGCGGGTGGACGTGTCCGACACCGGTTCCGGCGTGGCTGGGGAGGCCGCCGACCGGCTCTTCGAGCCCTTCTTCACCACCAAGGCCACGGGGACGGGGCTGGGGCTGGCGGTGGTGCGCCGCTTCGTCGAGGCCCACCGGGGGCGGGCCAGCTTCCGCTCCGCGCCCGGGCAGGGCAGCACCTTCAGCCTCCGCCTGCCGGTGGAGGTCGCCGCGCCGGAATCGGAGTCGCCCACCCAGGGCAGCAGCGTCTGAAGAGGCTAGCCCGCGGCGCGGCGCAGCGCCTCGATCACCGGGCGCAGCTCCGCGGGCCGCGCGAGGTACGCGCCGCGCGCCGCGATGAGCCGCGCGCTCGTCGAACCCAGCGTGGCCAGCTCGACGAGGTCGTTGGCCTTCAGCGTCGAGCCGCTCTGCACCAGGTCCACGATCGCGTCGGCCAGGCCCACCAGCGGTGCGAGCTCCACGCTGCTGGTGAGCGGCACCAGCTCCGCGGTCAATCCCTGGCGCGCGAGCCAGGCCTCGGTGGCCCGCAGGTACTTGGTCGCGAGGCGCAGGTGCGGTCTCGCCAGCAGGCCATGCAGCTCCGTGCCTGCGCGCGCGCAGAGCGCCAGCCGACACGCACCGAAGCCCAGGTCCGCCAGCTCCAGCACCTCCACGGGTTGTTCGTCGAGCGTGTCCGAGCCCACCACGCCCAGCGCGGCCACGCCCTCGGCCACGTAGCGCGGCAGATCCGCGCCCTTGAGGAGCAGCGCCTCCACGCCGCGCATGGCCGTGGGCACGCGCAGCCCGCGCCCCTTCAGCGCTGCCGGATCCATCGCGAGATCCGTGCCCGCGAGCCGCTCGATGAGCTCGTCCCCGAGCCGCCCCTTGGGAATGGCGATGAGGATGCTCATGGCGCGTCCTCGAAGAGCGCGGGGTGCGTCTCGCGGAGCTCGAGCAGCGGGGTGAGCCGCACGCAGAAGCCGGCGGCGCACCAGTCGCGACCCAGCGCGGGAAAGAGGCGATCGTACCGCCCGCCCGCGGCCAGCTCCTGCCGCGCCCCCGGCGCCCAGAGCCGCAGGGTGGGCCCGGTGTAGAAGCCGGCGCCGGCCACGTCGGCGAGATCCACGCGCAGCTCGAGCCCGGGAGGAAGCATGCCCGCGATGGCCGCCGCCGCTCGGCCGAGCTCTGCGCGCTCCTGCTCCAGCAGGCTCGCGTACGGGCTCTTCGCCAGGCCTTCCAAGGTGGCGGCGCCGTCGGGCTCGACGAGCAGCGTGGACGCGTGTGCCGCCAGCCGCTCCGCCGCGGGATGCCCGGCCACGGCCGCGGCCAGCCGGTGCGGCGCGCGGCGATGCAGGGCCTGCACGATCTCCGCGGCCATCGGCGCGGGCACGCGCTCTGCCTCCAGCGGCCGCTGCACGAGCGCGGCATGTCCGAGCTGGAGGATCCCGCCGCGCAGGCCAATCGATCGCGGCACGGCGAGGAGCAGCCGCGCGAGCTCCAGGTCGGCGGCGTTGGTGTCCTCGCTGGCGAGCTGGATGCGCTCGCAGCCCACCTCGAAGCGCTCCACCGGCTCCCAGCCGTGCCCGGGCCGACGGAACACCGCGCCCGCGTAGCTCACCCGCGGGGGCGGCTCGGCAAAGCGCGCGGCCAGGAGCGCCGCCAGCGAGCGGGTGAAGTCCCAGCGCAGCGCCACCAGCGCCTCGCCGTCGAAGAAGCGCACCGTGTCCTCGGCCACCTCGCGGGTCACCAGCGAGGGCCCCAGCTCGCGAAAGCCGTGCTCCGCCAGCAGCGCCACCAGCGCGCCCTCCCAGCGGCGCAGGCGCTCGGCGGGCGCGAAGAGCAGGTCCGGAAAGTGCGGGGTGTGCACAGCCATCAGCGACGCTCCCGGTGCCGCGCGGCCAGCACCTGCACCACATCGAGCAGGCTCGCGCCGCGATCGAGCAGGAGCAGCTCGAGGTGGAAGAGCAGATCCGCGGCCTCGCCGAGGAACGCCTCGCGCGCCGGTCCCGTTTCTCCCGGCGCCAGGTTCTTGGCCGCGAGCACCACCTCGCCCGCCTCCTCGACGACCTTCTTGGCGATGCGATCCACGCCCTGCGCGAAGAGCTTCTGGGTGTAGCTGCCCTCGAGCGACGCGCTCGCCTTGCGCCCGCGCAGCACCTGCTCCAGCTCGGCCAGCCACATCAGTCCCTCGGGCTGCTCTGCGTCGTCGAAGCAGGTGGGCGTGTCGCGGTGGCAGGTGGGGCCGGTGGGATCGGCCACGACGAGCAGCGCGTCGCGGTCGCAGTCGGCGCGCAGCTCGCGCAGCTTCAGGGTGTGGCCGCTCTCCTCGCCCTTGGTCCAAATCCGGTTCCGCGAGCGCGAGAAGAAGGTCACCAGGCCGGTGGCCAGGGTCTTCTCCAGCGCCTCGCGGTTGCACCAGCCCAGCATGCGCACGTCGCCCGCGGGCGCCTGGACGATGGCCGGGATGAGGCCGTTCGCGTCGAACTGGAGCGTGTCGAGGTCGATCATCTTCAGCTCCGGATCAGCTGACCGCGCTCGGCCAGGAAGCGCTTGAGCTCGGCGATGGGGAGCCGGCTCTCGTGAAAGAGGGAGGCGGCGAGCACGGCGTCCGCGCCGACCTGCAGCGCGGCCAGGAAGTGCGCCTTCTCGCCCGCGCCGCCCGAGGCGATGAGCGGCACGGAGAGATCCTCGAGCGCGCGGAGCAGCTCGAGGTCGAAGCCCTGCTGGGTGCCGTCGCGATCGATGGAGGTGAGCAGCACCTCGCCCGCGCCCAGGGCCACCGCCTCGCGGATCCACGGCACGCCCGCGCGATCGGTGCGCTGCTTGCCGCCGCCGGTGAAGACGCGCCAGCCGAGCGCGTCGTCGCGCGCCACGTCGCAGGCCAGGACCACACACTGGCTCCCGAACTCGCGCGCGCAGGCCTCGAGGAGCGCGGGCTCCTTCACCGCGGCGGAGTTGATGGCCACCTTGTCGGCGCCAGCGCGAAGCAGCCGCCGCACGTCGTCGACGCTCTTCACGCCGCCGCCCACGGTGAAGGGGATGGAGAGCTCGCGCGCCACCTCGCGGACCCAGGCCAGCTGCGTGCCGCGCTGCTCTTCGGTGGCGGCGATGTCGAGGAAGACGAGCTCGTCGGCGCCCTCGCGATCGTAGCGCCGCGCGAGCTCCACCGGCGTGCCCAGGTCGCGCAGGTCGCGGAACTGCACGCCCTTCACCACGCGGCCGTTCTTCACATCCAGGCAGGGGACGATGCGGCGCGCGGGCATCAGCGTCCCTCCAGCGCCGCGCGCACCGCGGGCGCGCCGAGGTCGATCTTTCCGTCGAGCAGCGCGCGGCCGCTGATGGCGCCCACCACGCCCGGCACCGTGCGCAGCGTCGCGAGGTCATCCAGGCTGGCGATGCCGCCGGACGCCTGCACCGCGAACCCGTGACCCGCGACGAACCTCGCGGCTTCGATCCCGGGGCCGGTCAGCGTGCCATCTCGTTTCACGTCGGTGACCAGCGCGCGCGCAAGGCCGAGCGCGCGCAACTTGGGAAAGAGCTCTGTAGCAACCATGGCGCTCTTCGCCTGCCAGCCGCGGGTGAGAACCTGCTCGCCGTCCACGTCGAGCGCGGCGATGATCCGCGACGCGTCCAGCCCGCGGAGCTGCTCCGGCTGCTCGACCGCCAGCGTGCCCACCACCGGTTCCAGGCCTGCGTCGATGACGCGCGCGATGGCCTCGCGCGTGCGCAGCCCGCCGCCGAGCTGGAACGCCACGCCGGAGAGCGCCTTCGCGAGCTGCACCAGCTCCGGCTGGGCCTCGCGGCCGAACGCGCCCTCGAGGTCCACGAGGTGGATGCGCTTCGCGCCTGCGGCCACGAGGCGCTCCAGCCAGGCGCGCGGGGTCACGCCGTAGAAGGTGGTCTGGTTCGGATCGCCGTGGCGCAGCCGCACCACGCGACCGCCCAGCAGATCGAGCGAGGGGATCAGCTGCATTCGCCCTCCATCCAGGTGAGCGTGCGTCGCAAGAGCTCCAGGCCCAGCTCGCCCGACTTCTCGGGGTGCGGTTGAAAGCCGAGTACGCGTCCTTCGCCGGCGATGGCGCTGAAGGGCCGGCCATGCTCCGCGGCGGCGAGCGTCTGCGGCGTCTCGCCGAGCGCGAAGGAGTGCACGAAGTAGAGCCAGCCGCCGTCGAGGCTCGCGCCGTCGAGCGCGGGGTGCGCGGCCGCGCGTCGCACCCGCGACCAGCCCATGTGCGGCACCTTCACGCCCGGCCCCAGCTGCTTCACCTCGCCGCGCAGCAGCCCCAGCCCGGACACGCCCGGCGCCTCCTCGCTCGCTTCGGCCAGGAGCTGCAGCCCCAGGCAGATTCCCAGAATCGGTCGACCGTCCTTCGCGGCGGCGCGGATCGCGTCCCACCAGCCGGTCTCGCGAAGCTTGGCCGCGGCCGCGCCGAAGTGCCCCACTCCGGGCAGCACCAGCGGACCCTTCGCGGGCGCGTCGGCGGGCCGCGCGGCGCGCACGAAGCCCAGCTTCAGGCGCTCCAGCGCGCCCTCCAGCGAGGCCAGGTTCCCGGCGCCGTAGTCGACCACCGCGATCATGCGGTCAGGGTCCCCTTGGTCGAGGGCGGGCCGCCGCCTTCGACGCGTACCGCCTGCTTCAGCGCGCGCGCCAGGCCCTTGAAGAGCGCCTCCACCTGGTGATGCGTGTTCTCGCCGTAGAGGATGGCCGCGTGGAGGTTGAGCTGGCCGCGCATGGCGAGGGCGATGAAGAACTCGCGCACCATCTCCACCTGGAAGCCGTCGCCGAGGACGACGCTGGGCAGCTTCGCGTCGAACACGCAGTACGGCCGCCCCGAGAGGTCCACGACCACGCGCGCGAGCGTCTCGTCCATGCTCTGGTGGGCCTCGCCGAAGCGGGCGATGCCGGCGCGGTCGCCGAGCGCGGTGCGGAGCGCGTCGCCGAGGGCGAGGCCCACGTCCTCCACCAGGTGGTGCGAGTCGACCTGCGCGTCGCCCTTGGCCTGCACCTTCAGCCCCATCCCGCCGTGCTTGGCGAGCTGGGCGAGCATGTGGTCGAAGAACGAGAGCCCGGTGGCGATCTTGGCCTCGCCACCTTCCAACGTGAGCTCGAGCTGGATCTCGGTCTCCGCGGTCTTCCGCGCGATCTGGGCGGTCCTCATGCGTTCTCCTCCAACTGGCTCAAGAGCGTGCGCAGGTCCGGCGCCACGAGGTCGCCAGGCGAAGCGAAGCCGTCGCGATCCGGCCCCACCGCACCGAAGCGCCAGCTGAGCTCCGGCCGCAGCGCACGGGCGCGACGGAGACACTCGGCGTCGTCGCGGGTGTCGCCCACGAAGGTCACCGCGTCGGCGCGGTAGGCGTCAGCGAGCTGTAAGAGTCCCGCGGCCTCGGGCTTGCGCAGGTGCGGACCTGCGTCGCAGATGGCTGGCAGCGAAAAGCCCAGCACCTCCCAGGCCAGCGCGAGCTCCTCGGGCGGACGGCCAGTGAGGACGGCCACGTCGCTCACCCCGCGCGCGCCTTGCAGCTCGTGCAGCAGGATGAGCGGCTGCTCCAGCTTGCGGGTGTCGGCGTACGCGGCCTGAACGGCGTCCTTGGCGACGGGCTCGAGCGCCGCGATGCGCGCGTCGAGCTCGGGGAAACCACCCTGCCCTGCGGCGGCATGCAACCTGTGCAGTCCGTCCGTCTCGTGCAGCGCCAGCGCGCCCGCGGTGAGCCGGAAGTCGTTGTTGAAGCCGCCCACGCGCTTGAAGGCGTGGAAGAAGTCGTCCTTCCAGGGCAGCTCGGGCCGGAGCTGGGCCAGCGCGCGCGCGACCGCGCGGCGGAAGCTCTCGGTGGCGTCGACGAGCACGCCGTCCACGTCGAGCACCAGCAGGCGTCGCGGCCGAATCGCAGCGCGCGGCGGAAGCGCGCCACCCATGGCCTCGGCCACCCGGCGGGCCTCGTCCTCGCTGCCGATGGCGATGCGCGCGGTGTTCGTTCCCGGGTAGGCGCGCACCAGGATGCCGCGCTGCTGCAGCTCGGCGCTGGGATCCGGCCGCACGAAGAGGAAGTTCGCGGCGCTGGGCGTGACCTGCAGCTTCGGCATCGCGCTCGCCAGCCGCGCGCGCCGGTCCACGACCTCGTTCACCAGCTGGTGGAACTCGCCAGCGAAGTCGAGCGCCACGTCGAGGGCCTCGAGCTGCGCCGCGCCCAGCGAGTACGGCAGCTGCAGCGCGGCGAGCTTCTCGATGAGCGCGGGCGGTCCAATCAGCGCGCCCAGGCGCCAGCCCGCGGAGCCCAGCGCCTTGGCGAAGGTGCGCGCGACCACCACGTTCTCGTAGCGATCCACCGCGAGCCGGAAGGTGCGCGGCGCGAACTCGGCGTAGGCCTCGTCGATGAGCACCAGCGGCGGGTTCTCGCGGGCCGCGGCCGCCTCGAGCAGCGGCGCCACCGCGTCGGGCGAGGCCCAGGCGCCCGTGGGGTTGTTGGGCAAGGTGAGCCAGAGCTGCCGGCAGTCGAGCGCGGCGAACCAGGGCTCCACCGGGAAGCCGTCGCCGATGGGGACCTTGCGAATCCTTCCGCCGTGGCGCCGCACCAGCAGCGGATAGAGCGAGAACCCGGGATCAGGGACCGCCACTTCTTCGCCGGGCGAGAGGCCGCCGTTGGCCACCAGGTCGATGAGCGCGCCGCTGGACGGCCCAAGGAGGACGCCACCTGGCGGCGCGCCGAGCCGCTTCGCGAGCCGCTCGGTCACCGCCGCCTGGCGCTCGGGGTAGCGGTGGAAAGCGGTCTTCGCCAGCCGCGCCAGCAGCGCCTCGCGCGCGGCGAGAGGCCAGTCGCGTGCGGCCTCGTTGAGGTGCAAGCGCGCACCGAGCGGCGGCTCCGGCGGACGCTTGTACGCGGGGAGCTCGGCGAGATCCGGTCGCAGCAGGCGGGTCATCGACGCCCCCGCAGGCGCGCGCTCTCGGCGTGGTGGGGCAGCCGCTCGGCGTCGGCGAGCGTGCCCACGCCGTCGGCCAGCGCGCGGGCGTCGGCTTCGGCCAGGCGCAGCACGCTCTGGCGCTTCATCAGGCTGGCCACCCCGAGCGGGCTGGCGAAGCGAGCGGTGCGCGCGGTGGGCAGCACGTGGTTGGGGCCCGCGCCGTAGTCGCCAAAGGCCTCAGCGCTCCACGCGCCCACGAAGAGCGCGCCCGCGTTGGTGAGCCGCGGCACCCACTCGGCCGGCTCGCGGACCACCAGCTCCAAATGTTCGGGCGCCCAGGCCTGCGCGAAGGCGATGGCGTCGTCGCGGTTGGCGCGGAAGAGCCGGCCGTGGCGCGCGAGGCTCTGGGCGAGGATCTCCTTTCGCGGCGAGGCCGCCACGCGCTCGGCGAGCCGCGCGGCCACGGCGTCGAGCAGCGCGCGGTCGTCGGCGATGAGCACCGCCGCCGCGTCGGGATCGTGCTCTGCCTGCGCGAGCAGGTCCTCCGCCAACCAGGCGGGATCGGCGCTCGCATCGGCGAGGATGAGCACCTCGGTGGGCCCGGCGACGGAGTCGATGCCGCACTGGCCGATGAGCTGGCGCTTGGCCTCCGCGACGAAGCGATTTCCCGGCCCGGCCACGAGATCCACCTGCGGGACGTCGTACGCGAGAAAGCCCACGCCCTGCGCGCCGCCGCACGCGTAGAGCTCGTCGAGGCCGAGCTCCTGGGCGGTGGCCAGCACCAGCGGATCGATGCCGAACGCGCCCTCCAGCGTGGGCTGCGCGCGGGGCGGCGTGACGCCGACGATGCGCGTGGCGCCCGCGACCTGCGCGGGGATCACGGTCATGGCCAGCGTCGAGGGGTAGAAGGCGCGGCCGCCGGGCACGTACACGCCCACGCGCTCGATGGGCACCCAGCGCTCGCCCACCGTGCCCCCGCCGGGAAGCGCGAGCTCCACGTCGGCGAGCGCCTGTCGCTGGGCCTCGGCGAAGCGGCGGATCCGCGCGGCCATCTCCCGGAGCGCGGTGAGCAGGGCAGGCTGTTCGCGCGCGACCTGCGCGTGCGCGCGCGCGAGCACCTCGGCCGAGAGCCGCATGCCGTGGGGCGGAACGTCGACGCGGTCGTGCTCGCGGGTGAGGCGCGCCACCGCCGTGCGCCCTTCGCGGCGGACGGCGTCGAGGATTCGGGCGACGGCGGCGGTGGTCTCGGGATCGCTCGCGGCCTCGCGCACCAGGGCGCGGACGGCGGCGGCGACATCAATCAGCTCAGCGGGAGAGATGAAGCAACACCTGGGCAGCTCCGGGGCAGCGGACGCAACCTAACAGACTCGACGCGGCGCGTCACCACCCCGGCCGGCTCGGTCTACTTTGCGGCCACGCAGGCGCCGTACGCGGCCTCGGCCGTTCGGAACGCGGTGTCTTCGCTGGCGCAGACGGTGTCGTCACCGAGGGCGTTGGTGCAGCTCGCGCCGCGGCAGGCGAAGAAGGTCTGGGCCGCGTCGCGCACGTGCGTGGATGCGTCGCAGTCGGGATCGACGTACGACCACATGTTCCGGAACATCGCCTTGCACGAGGCCTGGGTCGCCGCGGGATAGGCGTTCGTCGAGGGCGAGCCGTTCACGCAGGTCGCGGTCTGATCGCAGAGCGCATCCGTCGACGCGGAGTAGCTGTCGTCGGCGCGGCCGAGGCCTTTTGCGTAGTCCGGCGCGGACACGTTCGCGAGCGGCCCCATCGGCGGCGCGGCATTGATCAATGCGCCAATCGTGCAATTGATCCGAACGCTATTGAATACGACGCCATTCTTGGAGGCCTTCAATAGATACTTACCAGGCGGCACCCGATAGAAGAGCACGCCGCCGTCGATGGTGGTGGCGGTGAGCGTGGTGTCCGGCAACACAGAAGTGCTGAAGTAGATCGGCCCGCTCGAGGGAGCCACGGGCGGGTCCAGCGCGACCGTCACGTCCGGCATGCCCTGGCGCTGCGCGGCGAAGAGCGAGCCGCCCATGCGCGCAACCGTCGTCGCGATTGCACAGTACTGATCGAGCGCCGGGGGCTGGGGGAGCAGTCCCGAGAGCGCATTGAACAGTGTCGTGGGCACCACCTGCATGCTGAAGGGCTGCATCCCATTCGGCCCGAGCGTGTACGTCGCCGTCTGCGTGGCGACGATGGTCGACTGCGTGGCCACCATCGTGACGTCGTCGCCTTCGTAGAGCCCGTCGATGTGAAAGTGCGCGTCCACGCCCGCGTCCACGATGATCTCCGGATGCTCGAGCACCGACACCTGCACGTCCTGCAAGCGCGGACCCTTGACCTCGCTGAAGAAGGCGAAGACGTCGCCGTCGATCGACACCTTCTTCGGCAAGCCCGAGCAGTCGGCCTTGCAGTGGCCGCCTTGCGTGCCGTTGGCCGCTCCTTCGTCGCAGGTCTCGCCCGTCTCGACGACGCCGTTGCCGCAGACGGGCGCGGGCGGAGCTGGAGGCGGGATGTTGGTCTTCTTGGCGCCGCAGGCGACGAGCAGCGCAGCGGTGATGGCGAGGACGCGAGCGTTCATGATTTCCCTCTAGCCCACTTCCGGAGCGAGCGCGCGGGCGCTCACTGGCGCGGGTGCTGTCGACTGGCCCCAATCCCGCCCTGGCGTTACGGTGGGAGCTCCGATGCGCCTCTCGCTGGCCACCAAGATCTTCCTGGGCTTCGCGCTCGTGGTCTGCACGTTCGGCGCGGTGACCGCTTACTCGCTCGTCACCTTGCACCGCGTGGGCGAGGACATCCGGGTCACCAGCCAGGCGTACCTGCCGCTCACCACCGTGGCCGCGCAGGTGGAGACCTCGCACAAGAACCGCTCGCGCGACCTGCAGCGCCTGCTCGACGAGAAGGATCCGCGCACCCAGCGCGCGCTCATCAAGCTGGCGCAGGTGTACTACCCGCAGGAGCTGCACCGTCGAATTGCCGCGGGCCGCGCGCTCACCCAGGCGTCGCTCTCGACGGTCACGCCCGGCGAGCGCGACTTCCTCACCGATCTCGACAAGCGCTTCGCCGATCTCAACACGCACTACCAAGCCTTCGACACCAAGGCCGAGGCGCTCTTCGCCCTCCTCCAATCCGACAAGCCGGACGCCGCCGTGCTCAAGCAGCAGGGCGCGGAGCTGCTCGCGGTGCAGCAGCAGCTCGATCGCGACATCCACGTGCTCTCCAGCGTGCTCGACGCGCGCGTGAGCTTCCGCGTGGCCACCGCCGGCGCCGAAGAGCGTCGCGGCGCGTTCGTGATCATCATCCTCACCATCGGCGCGATCCTGCTCGGCTTGCTGGTGACGCTCGGTTCACTGCGCGTGCTCGCGCCGATCCGCCGGCTCACCGAGGGCGCCAGCCGCATCGGCCGCGGCGACTACGCCACGCTCGTGGACGCCGAGGGCACCGACGAGATGGCGCTGCTCGGGCGCGAGTTCAACGCGATGGCCGCGTCGCTGCGTGAGCGCGAGGCGCAGCTCGCGCAGAAGCAGCAGGAGCTGGTGCGGGCGGAGCGGCTCGCGGCGATGGGCCGCGTCACCGCGCAGATCACCCACGAGATTCGCAATCCGCTCTCGTCGATTGGCCTCAACGCAGAGATGCTCGAAGAAGGCCTCGCCAGCGCCCAGTTCGGCACGCCCGAGCAGGCGCGCGAGAGCCTGGAGCTGCTCGGCGCCATCGCCCGCGAGGTCGATCGGCTCACGGAGATCACCGAGCAGTACTTGCGATTCGCGCGCGCGCCCAAGCCCCAGCTCGCCAGCGAGGACGTGAACGCCGTGGTGGGCGCGCTGCTCGACTTCCTCGCGCCCGAGCTGCAAGGCGCGCAGCTGCACGTGGATCGCGCGTTCGTGAGTGGGCCGCTCTGGGCCGTCTGCGACGAAGGCCAGCTCCGCCAAGCGCTGCTCAACCTCGTCCGCAACGCGCGCGAGGCGATGGAAGGCAAGCCGGGCACGCTTCGCGTCGAGACCTCGCAGCGCGGCGAGCGCGTGGAGATCGCCGTGCAGGACAACGGCCCGGGCGTCTCCGCCGAGGATCTCGCGCGCATCTTCGATCCCTTCTTCTCCACCAAGCAGCGCGGCACCGGGCTCGGCCTCGCGGTGACGCAGCAGATCATCCGCGAGCACGGCGGTGAGATCAGCTGCACCAGCACACCAGGTTTGGGCACGCGCTTCATCGTCAGCCTGCCGCGCGCCGAGCAGCCCAGCGCCCAGAGCGGCGAGCGGGCCGCGCTGCCCCACTAGAGGAACCATGGCCGGAAAATCGATCCGCAACCGGAGTCGCACCCGCGCGCCGCGCATGGCGCCGACGTCGCCCCTTGTGAAAGCGACGACGCTGAAGAACGGCCTTCGCTGCGTCGCCGTGCGTGCGCCCGGGCTGCGCACCGGCATGCTGGTGGCGTACGTGCGCGTGGGCTCGCGCTACGAGGCGCCGGCGGTGAACGGCGTGTCGCACTTCCTGGAGCACGCGTTCTTCCGCGGCTCGGCCCGCTTTCCCTCCACGTTCGAGCTCAACGTCGCGGCAGAAGAAGTGGGCGGCTCGCTGAACGCGAGCACCGGCCGCGAGTCGAGCGCGTACTACACACCGGTGCACCCGGCGCACCTCTCGCGCGGCGTGGAGATCCTCGCCGACATGCTCTCCACGCCGCGCCTCACCGACCTGGAGATCGAGCGCGAGATCATCCTCGAGGAGATGCTCGACGAGGTCGACGCCGAGGGCCGCGACATCGATCTCGACAACCTCGCCAAGCGGCAGCTCTTCGCGGGCCACGGGCTGGCGCAGAAGATCGCGGGAACGCCGGAGACCGTCCGCGCCATCGGTACGGCCGACCTGCGCCGCCACCTCGCGCGCCACTACCACGGCGGGAATCTCGTGTTGTGCGCTGCGGGCGACTTCGCGCCGGAGGAGCTCTTCGAGGCCGGCGAGCGCTACTTCTCGGGCTACGCGCCCGCGAAGCCGATCGCGACGCTGCGCGCGCCGCGCGTGCCGAGTGGTCCGACGAGCGTGTTCCAGCAGCACTCGGAGAGCCAGGCCGAGCTGCGCGTGAGCTTCCCCGCGCCGCCCGAGCGGCACCCGGATTTCTATCCGCTCATCCTCATCGCGCGCGTTCTCGACGACGGCCTCGCCTCGCGGCTGCAGCGCGCGATCGTGGAGGAGCGCGCGCTCGCGTACTCGGTGGGCGCGGGCGTGGATCGCTACAGCGACGTGTCGATCTTCGAGCTCGAGGCCGCGTGCCTGCCGGTGAAGGCGCCGCGCGTGGTGGCCGAGTTCGGGCGGCTGCTGGGCGAGCTCTGCGAATACGAGGTGAGCAACGAAGAGCTCGAGCGCGCCAAGCGGCGTCACGCGATGGCGCTGGAGTTCGCGCTCGATTCCACGACCGAGCTCTGCAGCTGGTACGGCTCGGGCGCGCTCTTCGGCCACGACGAGGACTTCGCCAAGCGGCGCGAGCGCGTGCAGGCCGTGTCGCCGAAGGAGATCCTGCGCGTGGCGCGCGCGGTGTTCCGGCCGGACCGGCTGCACTTCACCTACGTGGGGCCCGCGGGGAAGAAAGAGCGCGCGCAGCTCGAGGCGTGGGTGAAAAGGCCGACTGGTCTGTAACCGATCGGTTAATACATCCAGCCGATGCCGAGATCGATCCAGAGCTGATTCTGGCCGTCGACCAGCGGGTGATCGAAGTAGCGCACGTCGCCCTTGAACACGATGTTCGGAATGGGCAGCCACGAGAGCCCGCCCTCGAAGACCTGCGTCTCCGCGGCGTCATCCGGCTGGAGGCCCGCGGCCACGCGGTAGTTGGTGTCCACGCGCTGGTAGCGGCCGTACGCGATCGCGCTCGCCGTCCCGCCGGTGTGGAGCAGCCGCCAGACGTCATAGCCCGCTTCGGCGTAGAGGCCGTACTGCGTGCTCCCGATGGGCGGATCCGTCGCGAGGTACTGCGTGCCCGTGATGTGCGAGAACGCGAGCTCCGCGCGCGCCTCGACGCCGTGCCACTGGAGCTGCGCGTCCGCCTCGCCCAGCGAGAGCTTGCCCTGCCCCGCCGGCAGCTCGCCCTGGTTCGCGCTCGCGAGGTAACCCGAGACGCCGAGCTGCAGCGGGTTCCACGGCACGTACGTCAGCCGCGCCACGCCGCCGCCCGAACGCGCCAGCGCGAGCTGCGCTTCTTGATGTCCCTCGCGGATGGTCTCGTGGGTGAAGCCCGTCGCCCGGAAGCCGTCGACCACATACGCCTGGTAGCGCAGGTCCTCGCCGAGCCGGCCCCAGATGCCGAAGCCGGGCTCGCGCCAGGTGCTGGGGATGATGAGCGTGTCGACGAGTGGCCGGTCCACGCCGTTGAACGTGGGCGGCTCGTGCTCGAGGTTGATGATGCCCACGGGCATCAAGATCAAGCCCGCGCGCACGTTGAAGGCGTCGGCGTGGAGGTAGTCGAGGTAGGCCTGCTCGATCTCCGCTTCACCCTGGTCGTCGAAGCTGGTGACCGCGTGCTCCCACTCGATCTCGCTGTAGAAGCGCCAGTGCTCGCCGAAGGTGTGGCCCACGAAGAGCACGATCCGCCGCAGGTCGACAATCGGCGTCTCGCTGCCCGCGCGGTTGTAGGTGAGCTCGCCGTAGCCGCCGAGCGAGGTCTGCGCGAGGAAGGTGGAGAGCGCGCTCGGCTCCGACGGGACCGGCGCGGGCTCGGGCGGAAGCGCGGCCATGGACGCCGGCGGGCCCGCGTCGATCTCGAACATCTGGGACGAACCTGCGTCGACCGGCAGCGGCTCAGGCTGCCCCGCGTCGACCACCGGAAGCTCCTCGGCGCCCGCCACACCCGCGAAGAGAAAGCCCACCAAGACCAGTGCGCGCGTCATGTCCGAACCCGTGTATTGAAAATGATAATGAGAATCGTTTTCAAAATGAACGGGCGGATATTCGTCGACCGCATGCCTTCGGTCAAGGCTTCGGCGCATCCGGGGCGTTGTTTCGAAGCGCGCGCGCCGTTACGGTGGAGACGAGAATGGGTCGTCCTCCCGCCAGAGAGGCGCGCGACACGCGCCAGAACATCCTCGACGCCGCGCTGGATCTCTTTGCCGAGAAGGGCTTCTTCGGCACGAGCATGCGCGAGCTGGCGAGGGCGGTGGGCGTGCGCGAGAGCGCCATCTACCACCACTTCGCGAACAAGGAGGCGCTGCTCGAGGCCCTCATGGCCGAGGCGGGCGAGGAGCGCGCGCATCGCACCGAGGTGGCGCTGAGCAAGCTGGGCACGCTGCCGGTGCGCGACATGCTGATGAACATCGCGCGCGAGATGCTGGACTCCTGGGAGCTCCCGCGCGAGCAGAAGCTCTGGCGGATCATGTGCATCGAGGGCTTCCGGCTGGCGGAGTGCGGCAAGTTCCAGATGGACGCGAGCTTCAAGAAGGCGCGCGACCTGATGCAGCAGCTCTTCGCGAACCTGGCCGCGGACAAGCGCATCAAGCCCATCGAGCCTAACATCGCCTCGATGGAGTTCATGGCGCCGATGTTCATGGTGCGCAACGTGGCGGCGTCGCCGAAGAGCTTCAAGCTGCCCGAGGGCGTGACCCCGCGGCAGATCGTGGAAGCGCACGTGTCGTTCTTCTGCGACGCGCTGGGCGCCTAGCCCCACAAACCCTTCATCTGCGCGGTCCGGCTGCCATTTGACGGCCCCGTGCGCGTGGCTACGTTGCCCTGGATGCGACGGAGCTCACCATGACAGCGCTCGCTCACTCGTCCGGACACCGAGCTGCCAACTACGCCAAGACGGCGATGCTCATGGCCGCGCTCACCGCGCTGGCACTGGTCGTGGGCGCCAAGCTCGGCGGGTCGTCGGGGCTGATCCTCGCGGCGCTCTTCATTGGCGGGACGAACCTGGTCTCGTACTGGTTCAGCGACCGCATCGCCCTGGCGCTCAACCGGGCGCAGCCGGTGCCGCCGGGCGAGCTGCCGGAGGTGGAGCGGATCGTGACCGAGCTCGCGACGCGCGCGCAGATCCCGGTGCCGAAGCTCTACGTGATCCCCACCGGCTCGCCGAACGCGTTCGCCACCGGGCGCAATCCCGAGCACGCGGCGGTGGCGGTGACCGCGGGCATCCTCGATCTCCTCGACGCGCGCGAGCTGCGCGGCGTCCTGGCCCACGAGCTCTCGCACGTGGTGAACCGCGACACGCTCATCTCCACCGTGGCGGGAACGATGGCGGGCCTCATCTCCTTCCTGGCGCGGAGCATCTTCTGGTTGGGCGGGGCGATGCTCGGCGGCGGCGGCGATCGGCGGCGCGGCGGCGGCCTGGCGGAGCTGGGCGTGATCCTGGTGGCGCCGCTCGTCGCGTTGCTCTTGCAGCTGGCGGTGTCGCGGTCGCGGGAGTTTGGCGCGGATGCTTCGGGCGCGGAGCTCTGCGACGATCCGCAGGCGTTGGCGAGCGCGCTGGCGAAGCTGGAGAACGGCGTGCGGCGAATTCCCGACGCCACGGCGCCGGCGACCTCGCACCTGTTCATCGTGAATCCGCTCTCGGGCACGAGCCTGCGGTCGCTGTTCTCGACGCACCCGCCGACCCAAGAGCGGATCCGTAGACTCCTGGGCCAGGGCGCGTGAGTCGAGGCTCGGGGCGAAGTTTCCCCGCTTCACTCGCACGCGCGCTTGCTTGGGGAACGGTGCCGGTGATCGGCGTGCGGTGATCGGGCCGATCACCGTTACCGTCCCCAGGTACAGCGTCACGGAGCGTTTCCGGGGAAGCCTGACACCCCAGCCCCGCGCATCCCGCCCCCCACGATCGCCGAGGCATCCGCCAAGTGGAGGATGGCACCGCTCCGGCCGTTCCATCGCGATGGCGCTCGGGCTACGCTGCCCGGCATGCGGAACCTCCGCGCATGGTGGGTGGCCATCGGCCTGCTGCTGATCGCAGCGCCGCCTCGCCACGCCCACGCCGACGACACCACGCCCGGCCTCGGCCTCGACCTCTCCGCGCCCAGCGACGACGCGCCCAAGCCCAAGAAGAAGCGCAAGAAGAAGGAGCAGCCGCCGCCCACGCCGGCCGACGCTCCGGCCGATGCCGCGCCCGCAGACGCTGCACCCGCGGATGCCGCCGCGCCCGCCGACGCTGCGCAGCCCGATGCCGCCACGCCCGACGCCGCGCCGCCCGCCGACGCCAAGCCTGCGGAGCAGCCCAAGCCCGCGGATGCCAAGCCCGCGGAGCCGCCTAAGCCCGCCGAGGCCAAGCCCGCCGAGGCCAACAATCCCGGTGACGTGAAGCTCGTCCCCGACGCGCCCAAGAAGCTCATGCTCAAGGGCGCCACGCCGGTGGTGGCCATTGCGTTCGAAGGAACCGATCCCGGCACCCGCGACCAGGTGAACCGGGTGGAAGCGGAGCTCGCCGCCGCCCTCGCCCGCGACGGCCGCCTCACCCCGGCCAAGACTGCCGCCGCGCCTGCAGATGCCGCGCCCACGGCGAACCCCGAGATCGCCCAGCACCTCAAGGCCGCGCAGGACGCCTACGCCTCGCTGGATCTCGACGGCGCCATCAAGGAGTACGCCGAGGCCATCAAGCTCGCCTTCACCGCGCCGGAGACGGCGGATCCGGATCAGGTGGCCAACACCTTCGTGTCCATGGGCGCCGCCTACCAGCTCAACGGCGACCAGGCCCACGCCACGTTCGCCTACGGCCTCGCCCTCGGCCTGCGGCCCAAGCTCCAGCCCGACGCCAACGCGTTCGGCCCCGACATCCGCAAGGCCGTCGAGGCCCAGCGCGCCGCACTCGACGCCGCCGTTCAGCAGAACCCGCCGGTGCTCGACATCGACGTCGAAGGTCCCGCGAGCGCGGAGATCACCGTCGACGGCCTGGCGGCGGGCAATGCCCCGGTGCGCGGCTTCAAGGTCTGGCCCGGCCGGCACATCGTGGTCGCGAAGGCGCCGGGCTTCACCACCAAGGCGGCGGTGGGCGTGGCGGCACAGGGCGAGGCCGGCGGCGACGTGAAGATCGCCCTCGAGGAGCTGCCCGAGCACCGCCTCCTCGCCGGCGCCCGCGAGCGCGCCCTCTCCGAGCGCGGCCTTCCGCAGCCTGGCCCGGGCGTGGTGGAGCTGGCCCAGAAGAGCAACGCCACCGCGGTCGTGGTGGGCGCGCTGTCCTCGAGCGCCGAGGGCACGCGGCTGGAGCTCACCTTCTTCGATCCCCAGACCGGCCGCCGGATCGCCGGCATCTCCCGCGAGGCCGTGGTGGAGAGCGCCCGCTTCCCGGAGTTCATGGACTCGTTGGCGCTGGAGCTGGGCAACGACTGGGTCGAGCCGCCCGAGGACGCCTTCGCCGAGAGCGGCCCCGGCGGCAGGCCCGTCTACAAACGGTGGTACTTCTGGGCCGGCGTGGGCGCGGCCGTGGTCGCCGGCGCCAGCGTGGCCTACGTGGCCACCCAACCTTCCTCGGGACACATGCCGCTGGGCGCATCCACCGCCCTGGGGCTCCCACTCACTTCGCGGTGAACGTTCACCGCGCGAGGTCTTGCATGAGCCGCATCACTCAAACCCTCCGCTACGGCCTGCCCGCGTTGCTCTGGGCCTTGCCGCAGGCCGGTCTGGCCAAGGGCTCGAGCGAGAGCAAGAGCCCGCCGGCGGCGAGCCGCACGGTGATGGTCTTCGTGGGCGCCGACGACAAGGGCGCGGAGTCGAGCGCGCTGCGCCTCGGGGCCATGGTCGAGGACGCCCTGGGCCGCTTCGACAAGTACAACTTCACGCCGCTCCGGGACGCCGCCGGCGAGCGCGTCCCCGCCGACGCCCGCGCCGCCCTGCACACCGCCGAGGACGACCTCTCCGCGGGCAAGAAGAACTTCATCGACGGCAAGCTCGAAGACGCCGAGGCGAGCCTCAAGAGCGCCATCAAGGGCTTCGAAGCCGGCGCCGCGGGCCTGGAGAAGCCCGACGAGTACTGCGACGCCTGGGCCTACCTGGGCGCGGTGTACCAGCTCAAGCACAAGGACGACGACGCCAAGGACAACCTCGCCCAGGCCCTCGCGGTGGAGCCCGGCTACAAGCTCGACGCCAAGCTCGGCGCCAGCCCCGTGGCCGACCTGATGCGCCAGGTGAGGCGCGAGTCCGGCGAAGGCCACAAGGGCTCCATCTCCCTGTTCTCCACGCCCGCCGGCGGCCGGGCCTACCTCGACGGCGAGCTCAAGGGCTTCGCGCCGCTCTCCGTCGACCGCATTCCCGTGGGCCGGCACCTGGTGCGCTTCGAGCGGCCCGGCTACATGAACGTGGGCCAGGTGGTGGAGATCGCCTCCACCGACGAGTCCGCGGTCAAGGCCCACTTCCAGGCCACCAAGGACTTCTCCGACGTGGAGGACCAGGTGGGCCAGGCGCTGAAGGAGGTGGACTCGTCCTCCTGCGGCCCGTCGACGTTCCGCCTCCTCAAGCACTACACCCTCGACCGCGCCATCTTCGCCAACGTGCGCACCACCGGCGACAACCTGGTGCTCGACCTGGCCCTGGTGGACGCCGCTGCCAAGAAGCGCGTGGCCCACCGCCGCAACTCCTTCGAGGGCGAGGATCCCCAGAACCTCACCCGCGAGGTGAACAAGCTGGTGGCCGGCCTCATCGCCGACGCGGAGGATCGCCCCAAGGACCCCAAGGCCTCCGCCTCCAAGGACCCGCTCGACAAGGTCGACGGCATGGAGGACTGGGACGAGGACAAGGGCAACAGCCGCGGCAGCGGCGGCGACGACGACGACTCCCCGAAGAAGAAGAAGAAGAAGTCCTCCAACGACGACGAGTGAGCTGGATGCGGCCCAAGCCCTCCGTCGACTTCGGGCCCTCCCTCGCTTGATTGACCAATCAATCGCTTGAAACTGACACCTTGCGTCATTAAGGTGTCATGCCCCTTCCAGCGGGGCTCCAGGAGCACGCCATGAGCAACGCCGCCAACCGCTACCGGGCCGACCTGCGCGATGTCCGGTTCGTGCTCTTCGAGCAGTTCAAGCTGGGCGAGTACCTGGGCCAGGCGCCGTTCGAGGCCTGGGGACAGGACGAGGTGCTCGCGACCTTGAAGGAGTGCCACCGCATCGCCACCGAGGTCACCGGACCTCTGAACTCCTCGGGCGATCGCGAGGGCTGTCGGCTCGAGAACGGCCAGGTCTACGTGCCCAAGGGCTACAAGGACGCCTGGACCGCGGTGCACGAGAGCGGCCTCAAGGTCGTGTCGGTGGAGCCGGAGTACGGCGGCCAGGGCGCGCCCGAGGGCGTGCACGTGATGGTGGAGGAGATGCTCACCGGCTCCAACACCGCCTTCAACATGTACCCCAGCCTGGCGTACGGCGTGGGCGAGCTCCTCGAGCGCTGCGGCACGCCGGAGCAGAAGAAGAAGTACCTGGAGAAGATCTTCACCGGCGTGTGGGGCGGCACCATGTGCCTCACCGAGCCGCAGGCCGGCAGCGACGTGGGCTCGGCGCGCACCAGCGCCAAGAAGAACGCCGACGGCACCTATTCCATCCAGGGCACCAAGATCTTCATCTCCGCGGGCGACTCGGACATGGTGGACAACGTGGTCCACCTGGTGCTCGCGCGCGTGCAGGGCGCGGCGCCGGGAACCAAGGGCCTCTCGCTCTTCATCGTCCCCAAGTTCCGCGTGAACGCCGACGGCTCGCGCGGCGAGAAGAACGACGTGGGCGTGGGCTCCATCGAGCACAAGATGGGCATCAACGGCTCGGCCACGTGCGTCCTCAACTTCGGCGAGAACGGCGGCTGCGTGGGCGAGCTGGTGGGCGGCGTCGAGAACTCGGGCATGAGCCAGATGTTCCTGATGATGAACGGCGCGCGCATCGCCGTGGGCATCCAGGGCCTGGGCCTGGCCTCGACCGCGTACCTGAACGCGCTCGACTACGCCCGCGAGCGCAAGCAGGGCAGCTCCATCAAGAACTGGAAGGACCCCACCGCGCCCCGCGTGGCCATCCTCGAGCACGGCGACATCCGCCGCATGCTCCTGGAGATGAAGAGCAAGGTGGAGGGCATTCGCGCCCTGGCGGTGAAGCTCGCGAGCCACGTGGACCGCGCGCGCATCTTCGCCGGCAAGGACGACGAGAAGCACGCCTACCACCAGGGCCAGGTGGAGCTGCTCACGCCGATCCTCAAGTCGTACAGCTCGGACCAGGCCTTCAAGGTCTGCGAGCTCGCCATCCAGACCTACGGCGGCGCCGGCTACATCAAGGACTACCCCGTGGAGCAGTACGCCCGCGACGCGAAGATCTTCAGCATCTACGAGGGCACCAACCACATCCAGGCCATGGACCTGGTGGGCCGCAAGCTCGGCCAGCACGGCGGCGCGCACACCCAGCAGTTCCTGGGCGACGTGGCCGCGTTCGTGGAGCAGCACCAGAACCACGCCCGCTACGGCGCCGAGGTGAAGGCCCTGGGCGCCGCGCAGGAGGCGGTGGTGAACGTGGTGATGAAGCTGATGGAGTACTCGCAGACCGGCCAACTGCCGAAGGTGCCGCTCGTGGCGAACCGGTTCCTGGAGATGATGGGCGAGCTGACGGTGTCGTGGCTCTTGCTCGACCAGGCGATGATCGCCGAGGCCGCGCTGGAGAAGCTGCCGGCGGAGCACCCCGACCGCGCGTTCTACCTGGGCAAGCGCTACGGCGCGCTCTTCTTCGCGCGCAACGTGCTGCCGGGTGTGGCCGCCAAGGCCAGCGTGGTAGTCGCGGGCGACGAGACCCCGTACGAGATCCCGGACGGCGCGTTCGCCACGGTGTAACGCGCGAATTGCCGACAGGCTGGACCTCTTGGTAGAGCTGCGGTCCAAGATGGATCGCACGAGCCAACTCCGATTCGCGGCCGCCCTGGTTGCGTCTGCGGTCCTTGCCCTCGCGGGATGCGAGACGCGCGCGCCCACCTGCTCCACCGACGCCGACTGCCCGGCCAACGCAACCTGCCAGCACGCAGGAGGCGAGGGGTTGTGCATTGCCCGGCCGAGCACGGGTAGCCAGGCAGCCAGCGCCACCGGTTCAGGCTCGGGCGCCTCGGCCACGGGCGTCTCGGCCGGGTCGTCGAGCGGCACCGGCGGCACCACCGTGAGCGAGTCGGGAGCACCACCGCCGGCTCCACGGGCGGGTCGGCGTCGACCTCAGCGACCGCGGGGACGTCGTCCGGCTCGACCGGGGTGACCTCCAGCACCGGCACGACCGGCGCGGCCTCCACCACCGGCACGACCGGCGCGGCCTCCGCGCGTGACGCGCTCACGCCGGGCGCCCAGCAGATGTCGAGCGCCAGCTTCCGACTGCGCAACTCGATCCACGCCTCCGGACCGACCATGACTTCGCCGGGCTTCGTCTTGAGGCCGATTTCCCCCGTCGTGAAGTGAGAGAGCCATGAAGAGGACTCCCGCTGCCGCCGCCGTGCTTCTCGTGCTTGGGCTCGCTTCGCTCAGCTATGCCGCCGGAAGCCCTCCGCAGTTGACGGAAGAGGGCTTCCTCACCGACGCCGCGGGCAACCCGGTCTCGGCCAACCTGAACATGCAGTTCGCGATCTACGCCAGCGCCTCCGGCGGGACGCCGCTCTGGTCAGAATCGCAGACGGTGATGGTGACGGCCGGGTACTTCAGCACGCTGCTCGGCCAGAGCTCGCCCGTGCCCACCAGCGCATTCGACGGCCCGGTGAGGTACCTGGGGGTCACCGCAGACACGGACCCCGAGATGACCCCGCGGCAGCCGATCGCGAGCGTGCCCTACGCGCTGGTGGCCAGCGACGTCATCGGGGACATTCATCCCACGAGCATCTCGGTGAACGGACAGACCGTGGTGGACGCGAACGGAAACTGGACGGGGAGCGTGGCTGGGCTGCAGGGGCCGACCGGACCGGTAGGGCCGACCGGACCGGTAGGGCCGACCGGACCGCAGGGTGGCACCGGCCCGCAGGGTGCGACGGGGCCGCAGGGCGCAGTTGGACCAACCGGGCCCGCGGGGGCCACGGGGCCCGCTGGGGCGATGTACGTTTGGAGCGCGACCTCCACGGCTTCGCTCAAGCTTCCTCAAGCCGACGGGCACATCGCTACCTTCACGTTCACTTCACCGTCGGCTGGATTCGCGTTGGTCACCGGCCAGTTCGAAGTCGTGATCCGAAACAACTTCGATCAAACCAGCAAGCCGGACTGCTACCTGAGCACCCTGATCGCAGCCGCGCCGACCACGTCGATTCAACCGGGCCCCGGCTACGCGACGACTTTCATCAACGGGAACCTGCCCACTCAATACAACACTCAAGGCTATCTGAGCCTCTGGTCCACGGCCTCGAGGGTGTTGCCGGTCTCGTCAGGTTCGAACACCGTCTATCTCAATGGCTCCACGAACTGCCCCACGGGCTTCTGGAGCAACATCACCCTCACGGCCGAGCTCATCGACAACAATCCGTCTGCGACAATCAGCGTCCCGTGATGGATTGATCATGCCTCCCTAGTGCCAACAGCCGCTGCCTCTCCGTCTCCTTGCGCAGCCAAGCATTCCCTCCGCTCAACACCGTCGCGAACGAGAGGTAGCGGGTCGCAGCGAGGTGATCCCTTTCGGCGAGCGCTCGGCCCTTCTTCGCCGCGAGGTCGACCGCCTCTCGGCGCCAGGCAACCTGCGGCAGCGCCTCGTCGGCCTGGTAGCGCGCGGCGCAGCGCCAGAGCATGAGCGCTTCTTGGGGCTGCCCGGCCGCGAGCGTCGCATCAATGCGCTGCGTGAGCGCCCCCGCGTCGAGCGCGAGGACCGCCTTCTTCCCACCGGGACAGCGCGGATCCTCGTCGGCGGTCAGCCCGCGCAATCGCCAGTCCCCCGACTGCAGGAAGTACAGCGCAAGCAGCTTGCGGAACTGCGCCACGTGCCCGCTCGGCCCGTGCGCGTTGACGAGATCCGGCGGGCCTTCGGAGAGCAGGTAGTCCTCGAGCGCGGCCATGTTGGGACGGTCGCGGGCCATGGCATAGTCGGCGAGCCCCGCATCGTCCACGAGCTCGGCGTCGCGCATGACGAGGCTGTTGCCCCCCAGGTCCGGCGTGGCCAGAAACGGGCGTCGGATCCCGAGGCTGGTGATGGACGGCTCGACGCGCCGCGCGTAGTCCGCCACGTACGTCATGGGGAACTCGCCGCCCTTCTCCAGCTCGCGCGAGCGCGGCCGCGAGGCCGCGGCCGTCATTCCCACGCTCACCGCGACCACCGCGGCCGAACCCACCAACGCCACCGAGGCCCATCGCGGTCGAGCGGCCGCCCACTCGCGCACGCCGCCCAATCCCGCGGCGACCGCAGCGCCGAGGTATGGCGCCAGCGGTCCGAGGAAGCGCCATTCGCGCATCCAGTCGCCGTGGGCATACCAGGCAAAGAAAAAGCCAAACGCTGCGGAGCTCAGCCCCACCCACGCCCACCGGCGCGATGCCGGCATGACCACACCAACGATCCCCATGAGCACCGCGAGGGCGCACAGCGCGGCATAGGTGCCGATGAAGCCGCCCAGGTACTTGGCGGGCGTGAAGTCCCAGCTGGCCTTGGCGAAGAACGTGTTGGGCAGCAACGAGGCGAAGTAAATATAACGAAAAAGTTCATAACCGCCGACGATGAGCACGATGGCCCCGAGGGCCCGGAGTTCGTCGCGGTTGGGGCGGCGCCGCTCGCAGATCATGTCGGCCACCACGATGATGCCGTAGGGAACCGCGTAGAGCGCCGCTTCGGGTCGCGTCAGCGCCAAGAGCCCCAGGGCGACTCCCACCGACGCATCGATCTTGTTCGAACGAAACGCCAGCGCACCGGCGAGTGACATCATGAACACTTGAAGGCCGCCCTCGAGCCCCGAGCTGATCCAGTACACGAAGCTCGTGGTGACGGCGGCGACGGCGGCGGGGATCGCATCCTCGATGCGCGGGAGCCTTCGCTGCGTCAACGGCCCCCAGGCGCTCGCGAGCCCGGCGCCCATCACCCCGAGCGCAGCGCCGCCGTTCAGCGCGAACGCCACGGGATCCAGCCGGATCAGCGCAGCCAGTGCCAGCACGAACACCCAGAGCGGATCCGAGTAGCCCTCCACGGCCTGCGAGAACGGTGTCAGCCGCAGCCCATCGCCATGGAGGAAGGTGAGCGCGTAAGCCACCGATGTACCGGCGTCGTCCACCATCGGCGGGTGGAGGAACCGAACGTGCGCCACGAGGCCGACCAGCGCGCTGGCGACGAGCGCCGTGGCAACCAGGGCTTCCACGCGCGCATAGGTGAGGAACCGGGACATGGAGGACGCGAGGCGCGAACTACTACCTCAAGTTCGTGCGCCGCGCGCTGCGGTCGGATCGTCGGAGGATTTGAATTCCACGCTTCCCGAGCTTGCCGGCTCTTCTCCGCGCGTGGGATGCTGTGGCCGCATGCGCGTGATCGGTGTCCTGGTTTTCGTCCTCGCTCTCGCGGGGTGCAACCCCGCGACGGAGGAGTGCGCCGCCGGCAAGTGCACCGGCAGCGCTCCCACAGGCACGACCAGCAGCGGCACCTCGGCCAGCAGCACATCGGCGGGCAGCAATGCTGGGGACACAGGTACGTCCTCGGGCGCAACGGGCTCATCTGGCGGCAGCACCACGGGCACCGCTGGCTTCGGCGCAGCAACCGTGAGCATGGAGTCCGGCGGCCAAGCGGCGGCGAGCCCCTCGTTCCGCGCGCGGTTGGAGATGCGCGCGCCAAGACCGGCCATGGGCTCACCCAACTTCCAATGCAAGCTTGGCTCGCGGTTCACGGCGGGCCCTGGAGGCACGCCGTGATGCGGCACAGCCCATACGCGCTTCTCGCGCTCTCGCTCCTCGCGGCCGGCACCGCCCGCGCCAACGTGCCCGGCCTGCTCTCGGAGGACGGCTACCTCACCGACGCATCCGGCGTTCCCGCAAACGGCACCTTCACGATGACGTTCTCGGTCTACGACAGCGCCTCGGGCGGCAACCGGCTCTGGACCGAAACCCAGACGGTGGTCGTCTCCGCGGGCTACTTCTCGGTGACCCTCGGGGAGGCCTCGGCGCTGCCAACCGATCTAACCTCGGCGGCGCGCCTCTACGTGGGCCTGAGCGTGGGAACGGATCCGGAGATGTCGCCCCGGCAGGCCATCGTGAGCGTGCCCTACGCGCTCTCGGCCGGTGTGGCCCTCGACGTCACCGGCGACATCCACCCCTCGAGCGTCACCGTCAACGGACAAGTGGTCATCGACGGCTCGGGCAACTGGACGGGCGGTCCCAACCAGAGCTGCCCCAGCGGGCCTCAGGGCCCGCCGGGCGCGACGGGGCCCACGGGTCCGCAGGGAGCACAGGGCCCGCAGGGACCGGCCGGGCAGCCGGGCGGCAGCTCGGGTGCGGCCACTGGCTGGTACGCGAGCTCGACGGCGATCCTCAATGATCCGCAGCCCGACGGCCACGTCTACCGGTTCAGCTTCAACTCGAGCGTCGCGGGGAGGGCGCTGGTGATCTCCACCGTGCAGGTTATCGCCCGGAACAACTTCGACCAGAACCCGCCGCCCTCGGATTGTGAGTTCCAACTCGCCCTGGGAAGTGCGCCCAACTCCAACGTGGACGTGGGCGTGCCTGGCATGGTGCGGGTAACCATTCCCGCAAACGTGCCCACCCAGTACGGAGGCGGAGGCTACCTCGGCTTCAACCAGACCCTTCAGACCACCCTGCCCGTGGTGGTCGGCTCGAACACGGTGTACCTGAACGCTCGGCAGACGAAGAGCTGCAGCTACTACGGCTTCGCCTTCCCCACGATGAGCGCCGTGCTGCTCGATCCAAACTCGGGCAGCGCGACCATCAACACGCCATAGATTTCGCCTCGTCCAGGCGAAAATTGAGCGAACATCGCTTGGTGTACCAGGGCGCCCCTGGGCGCTCGACCCGACCACCGCCTGTCCGCGATTCTCGGGCGGCAGAGGAGGCGCCATGGCGCTCGCACCCGAACTGGAGCAGAAGGCCCGCCAGTGGCTCGACGGCGACCCCGATCTCGAGACGCGCAAGGAGCTCGAAGGCCTGCTCGCCCGCAAGGACGAGGCTGAGCTCTCCGACCGCTTCGGCGCCGCGCTGGAGTTCGGCACCGCCGGCCTGCGCGGCACGCTGGGCGCGGGGCCCAACCGCATGAACCGCGCGGTCGTCCGCCGCACCACGGCCGGATTGGCGCGCTACCTCAAGGCCCAGGTTCCCGACGTGGCCAAGCGCGGGGTGGTCATCGGCCGCGACGGACGCATCGGCTCGCCGGAGTTCCTCGAGGACACCGCCGCCGTGCTCTGCGCCGAGGGGATCCCCGCGCACGTGTTCGAGGGCGTGGTGCCCACGCCGCTGGTGGCGCACGCCGTGGCCGCGGTGAACGCTGCCGCCGGCGTGATGGTCACCGCCAGCCACAACCCGCCCGCATACAACGGCTACAAGGTCTACTGGGGCAACGGCGCGCAGATCATCCCTCCGCACGACGCGGGCATCGCCGCCGCCATCGACCAGATCGGGCCCGCCAAGAACGTGAAGCTGCTCTCGAAGTCCGAGGCCGGCACGCTCTGGCGCGTCCTTCCGCGCGAGGTGGAGGAGGGCTACTTCAAGGCCCTGGCCGCCCTCCCGCTCCACCCCGAGATCAAACGAGATATATCGATTGCGTACACGCCCATGCACGGCGTGGGCAACCGCTTCGCCCGGCGCGCGCTGGCGGATGCGGGCTTCGCGCGCGTGGAGACCGTCCCTGCGCAGGCCGAGCCCGACGGCCGCTTCCCCACGGTGAAGTTCCCCAACCCGGAAGAGCCGGGCGCCATGGACCTGGTGCTGGCGCTGGCCACGCAGATGGACGCGGAGATCGCCCTGGCCAACGACCCCGACGCGGATCGCCTGGCCGTCGCGGTGCGCACCGAGAAGGGCAAGTACACCCAGCTCACCGGAAATGAAGTGGGCATCCTGCTCGGGCACTACCTGCTCACCGAGGCCAAGGCGGATCCCAAGCGCCTGGTGATCACCACCATCGTCAGCTCCAGCCAGCTGGGGGTGATGGCCCGCGAGCTGGGCGTCGGCTACGACGAGACGCTCACCGGCTTCAAGTGGATCGCCAACCGCGCCATGGAGCGCGAGAAGAGCGAGGGCGCGCGCTTCGTCTTTGGGTTCGAGGAGGCGCTGGGCTACACCGTGGGCACCGTGGCCCGCGACAAGGACGGCGTGGGCGCGGCGCTGATGGTGGCCGAGCTGGCTGCCGTGGCGAAGTCGCGCGGGCGCACGCTGATCCAGGAGCTCGGCGAGGTGCAGCGCCGCTTCGGGCTCTTCGCCGCCAGCCAGAAGAGCCTCACCATGCCCGGCGCCAGCGGTGGCGCGGCCATCAAGGGCATCATGACCGCCTTCCGCGAGAAGCCGCCCGCCAACATCGGCGGGCACGCGGTGGCCGCGTTGCGCGACTTGAAGCGCGGCACGCGCACAGCCGCCGGAAAGACCGAGAAGCTCTCGCTGCCGCCCAGCGACGTCATCGTCTACGAGCTCGAGGGCGATGCGCGCATCGTGCTCCGGCCCAGCGGCACCGAGCCGAAGATCAAGTTCTACTTCGAGCGCAAGGAGCCGGTGGCCGCAGGCGAGGCCATCGACGCCGCGCGCGCCCGCGCCGGCAAGGCCCTGAATGGGCTGCAGGACGCCTTCATGAAGTTGGTCGAGGCCGCGCAGCCCAAGTAGGATCAGCCCGGGCGGCGCTCCTGCTGCCTACCCCGCGCGGGATGAGGCATGGCGGCGCAGTCGCTGGTGAACCTGGCGCGCACGTTCTGGATGGATGAAGACGGGTTCGCCCGGCAGCATCCGCACGCCTGGTTCGTGTGGAAGGAGGGCCGCCCCAGCGAGGCCCCCATCGTGCAGCCCACGCTCACCATCGGCGGCAACGACTCCAAGCCGCGCTCGGGTGATCCGCTCGCCATCCCGATCCTCAAGGGCAAGGCCAGCGTGTTCGCCATGGGCATCACCATCGGCCGCACGGAGAACAACGACGTGGTGCTGCGGCACGAGGAGGTCTCGCGCTTCCACGCGTACGTGCAGGACACCGCGGGCGCGCTGAGCCTCGTCGACGCCGACAGCAAGAACGGCACCTGGGTGAACGGGCTGAAGCTCCTGCCCTCCAAGCCGCAGCCCTTGCCGGCCATCGCGGTGATCAAGTTCGGGCAGCTGCAGATCACCTACTACGGCGCCGAAGCGTTCATCGACTTCTTGCGCAATCCCTGAGCGCGCTCAGGTGTACTTCTTGCGCTTGCTCGACGGCAGGATGCCGAGCACGTCGCGGTACTTGGCAACCGTGCGGCGCGCGATCTCGATGCCCTGCACCTTGAGCAGCTCCACGATCTTCTGGTCGCTGTAGGGGTTGTCGGTGGGCTCGCCGCCCACGATCTGCTTGATGTGGTTCTTCACCGCCTCGCTGGCGATCTCGTCGCCGCCGGTCCTGGCGATGGAGGAATTGAAGAAGAACTTGAGCTCATAAATACCCTGCGGCGTGTGCACGTACTTGTTGGTGGTGACGCGCGAG
Source organism: Deltaproteobacteria bacterium (assembly GCA_018266075.1). Classification (GTDB taxonomy): domain Bacteria; phylum Myxococcota; class Myxococcia; order Myxococcales; family SZAS-1; genus SZAS-1. The sequence continues at coordinate 54,888 of JAFEBB010000034.1, forward strand.
ACGGTGCTCTCGTGCATGCCGATGTCATCGGCCACGTCCTTGAGAATCAAGGGCTTCAGGTGGCTGATGCCCTTCTCGAAGAACTCGCGCTGGAACTTCACGATGCTCTCGGTGACCTTATAGATTGTACGTTGCCGCTGGTGGATGCTGCGCACCAGCCAGCGCGCGCTCTCGAGCTTCTTCTCGATGTACTTCTTGGCGTCCGGGTCGCTCAGCTGGCCGCTCTTGAGCGCGCTGGAGTAGGTGCGCGAGACGCGGAGCTTGCTGAGGCCGTCGTCGTTGAGCACGGGCACGTACTTGTCGCCCATCTTGTGAACGTAGATGTCGGGGGTGATGTACTGCGGCTCCTCGGTGACGAAGTTGCGGCCCGGCCGCGGCTCCATCTCGGAGATCACCTTCACCGCGCGGGCGATGTCGCCGGTGCTGCACTTCAGCTCGCGGGCGATGGCCGGGATGTTGTTGGTCTCCAGGTGCTTCATGTGGTGCTTGATGATCGTGGCCACCAGGTGCGCGTCCTGCTTGAGGTGCTTGGCCTGGACGAGCAGGCACTCCTGGAGGTCGCGCGAGCCCACGCCCTGGGGATCGAAGCCCTGGATGAGCCGGAGCACCTTCTCGCCACACTCGATGGACACGCCGCACACCGACGCGACCGCGATGAGCGGATCGCCCTCGGTGCCCTCCAAGCGGAAGTAGCCGTGCTCGTCGATGTTGCCGATGATCTCCTGGCCCACGCGCTGCTCTTCTTCGGTCAGCTCCAGCATGCTGAGCTGCTCGAGGAGGTGATCGCTCAGCGACTCCTTCTTGGTGAGCGTGGCCTCGTAGCCGGGCATGTCCTCGCTGCCGGCGTCGCGCACCACGGGCGCGGTGTGGCCCAGGGTCTGGTAGCTCTCCAGGTACTGCTCCCAGTCGATGTCGGCGGTCTTGGTCTCGCTGGTGACCTCGGTGACGTCGGCGCTGGTGTTGTTCTGGGCCTCGCTCTGCGCGGGCGCCTCGATGTTCTCGGCCTCCAGGCTGGCCTCGCCCGGGGCCTTCTCCGCGAGCTGCTCCTCGGCCGTCTCGGCGGCGATCTCCAGCGCCGGGTTCTGCTCCATCTCCACGGCGATCTCCTGCTCCAGCTCCATGCGCGAGAGCTGGAGCAGGCGAATGGCCTGCTGGAGCTGGGGCGTCATCACCAGCTGCTGGGAGAGCTTGAGGCTCTGCTTGAGCTCGAGACCCATCCGAAAACCTCCGAACTACGACAGCGTGAACTCCGAACCGAGATAGACGGCCTTGGCCCGCTCGCTCGAGGCGAGCTGGCTCGGCGTGCCTTCTTCCAAAATCTTTCCCTGCGCGATCAGGTAGGCGCGGTCGCAGATGCGAAGCGTGTCGCGCACGTTGTGATCGGTGATGAGCACGCCCAAACCGCGTGCTTTCAAGTCTGCAATCTGCCGCTGCAGCTCGTGGACGTTGATCGGATCCACACCCGCAAACGGCTCGTCGAAGAGAATGAATCCCGGCTCCGGGATGAGGCAGCGGGCGATCTCCGCGCGCCGCCGCTCGCCGCCCGAGAGCGACTCGCCGGGCGAATCCGCCACGTGCGCGAGCCCGAACTCTTGCAAGAGCGCGATCGTCTTCTGCTCGCGCTCGGCGCTGGCGATGTTGCGGCTCTCGTACACGGCGCGGAAGTTGTCGCGCACGGAGAGCTTGCGAAAGATCGACGACTCCTGCGGCAGATAGCCGAGCCCCAGCCGCGCGCGGCGGAAGAGCGGGAGCGCGCTCACGTCGCGGGCGTCGAGGTGCACGTGGCCGCCGTCGGGGCGCAGCAGGCCAACGGTCATGTGAAAGCTGGTGGTCTTGCCGGCGCCGTTGGGTCCAAGCAAGCCGACCACTTCGCCGCGCTTCACCTCGAAGCTCACGCCGTCGACCACCTTGCGGCGGCCGAACGTCTTCACCAATCCCAACGCGCTCAATTTCTGCGGGCCGCTCATCGGGAACCTCCCGGAGCGGCCGCGTTGGCAGTGGTCGTCGTCGACGGCTTCGGCTTCTCGGTGCCCTCGAGCTGCTGCGGCGATTGAGTCTTGAGCTTGGGGTTCTTCACTTCGATGCGATCGCCGTCGACGAAGAACGTGAGCTCGTCGCCCACGAACTCGTTGGTGCCCTGCTTGCCATGCGGATTTCCGGTGACGACCACCGTGCCGCCGGCGGCGTCGTAGACGGCCTGGTCGCCCCAGCCGGTGCGGTCGCCCTGCACGACCTCCACGTTGCCGGTGCAGATCGCCTTCTCGAGCTTGTCCTCGCCCTGGAAGTCGGTGACCAGCTGGTCGCACGTGAGGACGAGCTTCGGCTGCTCCGCCGTGGCCGCGCGGACGGCGTGCACGTGGCCCTTCCAGAGACCGCGGTTGTCCTTGGTGAGCACCGTGAGGTGATCCGCTTGGATGTCGAGCGGCTTCGAAGGACCTGCGAGGGGCGTCGATGGCGCCGGCTTGGGCGGCGTCGAGGCGGGCTTGGGCGCGGCCGCGAGCGCCAGGGCGAGCACGAGCGCGCTCATGGCGTGGCCCTGCCCTGCGCGTCGACGGGGCCTTCGAGCTCGAGCACGGCCGTGTTGGCGTCGTAGGTGAAGCCCGTGCCGGTGGCGTGGAAGCGGGTCGACTGCAGCTCCACCGGCTCGTGGCCCGAAGCGACCCGCGTCGTGCCGTCGTAGTGCGCGGAGTGGCTGATGGCGGTGCCGTCGGCGCGGATCAGCTTCACGCCGTCGGTGAGGTCGAGCGTGCGCGCGCGGAGCTGGCCGGTGGCGAGCCCGGCCTCGATTCGCACCGGGCGCGGATCGCCGCGCATGCCAGGCAGATCGGCAGTCGCCTGGGTGGCCACGGCCGTGCCAGCAGAGCGGTCGTAGACCAGGTGGCTGGCCTTGCCCACGCCTGCCAGGGCGCTGCCGCGATAGTCCCAGAGGGTCACGCCGTCGAAGGCGGCATCGGCCTTGCCAGCCCGGGCGGAGGCCTCGGGCGTGGCAGCCCAGGCCGCGCCGGCCATGGCTGCCAGGAACCCTGCGGATATGGCGAAGGTCGCTCTCACGCGCTCACCAGCAAACTTCCTGCCACCCATGCCTCTTCCCGCGGGCAACGATGTTGGAACAGCGGGCACCGGGTTTGCAACACCAGCACTAACATCCTTGAAAACACTTGCAAAACTTCACGGAAGGTCGTGCTTGACTTCGCAGCCGAAAAGGCGATCGCGCTGGGCTCGGGCAGGCGGTCGACAGGCCGCCCGGCATTGTCGGCACGCTTTTCGCGCGGGGGAAGCCGGATCGACGCGGGGCGTCGATTGGGCGACGCGTCCAGCGCGCCCGCGAAGGGAAATGCCAGGTCGCGAACGGTGATCGATGGCTCGGTTTCTGGGCTAGCCTCGCGGCCCATGCCCATCCAGAACCCGCTCTCGAAGCTGCTCTCCGGCCGGGCCGAGGCCAAGGCCGATCTCTCGGTGCACCTCTCGGAGCGCGACGGCGCCACGCTGCACGACAAGATGCGGCAGGCCTACTTCTGGATCGTCAACAACGCGGTCATCTGCCCGTACTACGACATCGAGTTCGGCGGCGAGAACCGGCTCAAGAACGCAGCCGGCGACGAGATCGTCCTCCACGACGCCATGAGCTACAGCTCGTACGTCCTGGTGCCGATGCTCACGCTCTTCGCGTGCCGGCGCGCGCTGCTTATCGGCGGGCCTGGCCGCGGCAAGACCACCAGCGCCATTCTCATCGCCCTCATCTCGGGCATGACCCGCGACGAGGTGCGCCGCTCCATCCAGCGCGGCCACCCGCAGCTCACCATCAGCGATCTCCTCGGCGCGCCGCTGCCCAGCGACATGATGAAGGCCGAGGACATGAGCGCCATCAAGATCGGCTGGCGCAAGTGGATCAGCCAGCGCGTGAAGATCATCGACGAGTACAACCGCATCCCCACCAAGACGCAGAGCGCGCTGCTCTCGCTCATGGCCGAGGGCTACGCGGAGATGTTCGACCAGTACGTCTACGCGGGCCGCTCGAGCTGGTTCCTCACCGCCAACGACGATGCGGGCGGCGGCACGTTTCAGGTCATCGAGGCGTTGAAGGACCGCATCGACGTCATCGTGCGCGCGGTGCCGTTCAACTCGAGCTTCCTGGATCAGCTGCTCGCGCGCATCGAGGCCGACAAGACGCCCGAGGAGCTGGTGCCGGCGGAGATCGTGTTCACCGACAAGGAGCTCGAGGCTATCTACGCCGAGATCTTGAAGGTCACCGTGCCCAAGCCGGTGCTGGATCGCATCGCCTTCTTCCTCGGGCAGCTCGACTTCTGCCGCTTGGCCTCGCCGCAGTTCGAGTTCAAGAACAAGGACACGCTCAAGCTCGCGGGGCAGAGCGTGTCGGCGGTGTGCGACGAGCGCTGCCCGCTCGACAAGAAGGTGCACCTCTGCACGCAGACGGAGAACGGTGTCTCGGTGCGCACCTACCAGACTGCACTGCACTTCGCGAAGGCTCTCGCATATTTCCGAGGGCACACGGAAGTCGAGCTCGAGGACGTGCGCCAGATCGTGCCCTGGGTGCTGCACGAGAAGCTGGTGCCCAACGCGCGCAGTGCGTTCTTCGAGGTGAAGGGCAAGCGCGCGCTGCTGCAAGACCGCGTGGCGTGGATCCGCGGGATGATCGACACCGCGTTCGCGCAGTTCGAGGCCCACGCGCCGGTGCGCAAGAAGGTGGGCGACCTGCGCGTCGAGCTCGACAAGGGCCTCCAGGGCATCGACCAGAAGACGACGACGCAGCGGCTCAACAAGATCGCCGCGCTCATCGATCAGCTCATGAGCAAGAGCGAGCTCTCAGGGCCGGTCTACGAGGACCTGATTCACCTCAAGTCCATGTACAGCCGCTACCAGAACTACCTCCAGTGGCTGAAGCAGGACGCCCGTGGCTGACCTCATCTCCGAGCTCGAAGCGGAAGCCCGCGCGCGGTTCGTCCGCTGGGACGGTGCGCTGTGGAAGAGCGTGGTCGACGGGCCGGCGCTGCGGCTCTCCGAGGCCCTCCTCGCCCAGGGTGGCGATCTAGATACATCACGACATATCGCAGAGACCTACCTCCGCCTGGCGCGAGAGGGCATCGGCATGGGCTATCTGTTCCCGGAGCGCGCGGGCACGGAGAACGTGTTCAGCCTCTTCTGGAACCGGCTCATTCCCACGATGCTGCCCGCGCTGCCCGCGCCCAACCGGGCGCCCGCGCTCGCGCAGGCGTGGAACCTCTCCGAGAACCTGGAGCGCGCCCCGCTCTGGCTGCGGCGGCTCTTCCATCGCTCGCTGCGTGAATTGAAAGACCTCGGCCAGCTCGAGGCGGTGGTGACGCACGTCGAGGCGCTGGCGGCGGAAGAGCCCGCGCAGAGGCTCGACCAGGTTCGGCACCTCACCTGGATCCACCTCGGCGCCGACGACAAGCGCTTCCTCCCCGGCGCCGTACACTTCCTCGCGCCGCGCGTGGTCTGCGTGCACGACCGCGAGCGCTCGGCTGCGGGCGGTCGCGACGCGGTGACCTACGGCGTGTGGCTCGACGAGACGCCGCTGCACCTGGGTCCCATGGGCTGCAAGGCCGACGTGCAGCCGGTGGCCGTGAGCGACGCGCACCTCGAGGCCGCCGCCAAGCTCGACGCGCGCTTCACCGACGTGCACGACGCCGCCGTGGCGCCGCACGCGCTCGCCGCCACGCTGGAGACCTCGCAGTACGTGGTGGTGCTCTCGCCGTGAGCTTCTCCGAGACGCAGATCGCGCTCGCCTGGCGCGACGCGCTCGCGCTCTGGGAGGCCGAGGTCACGCTCTCCGCCCCGCAGCCGCTGGAGCGCCAGGGCCAGGGCGAATGGGGCGGCGACGAGCCGCTCGCGTACATCGACATGGTGCGGCGCCAGGTGGTGGTGAACTACGAGCTGCTCGAGCGAATCGGCGCGGCCAAGAGCCTCACCGCCGTGTACGCGCACGAGCTCGGCCACCACCTGCGCTTTCCGCACACGCTCGGGCTCTCGGCCTCGCTGGAGCTCTTGCAGAAGCGGCTCTTGCCCGGCTCGCCATCGTTAACCAATTTGTTTTTCGATCTTCAGGTCAACGAGTACGTCGGGCGCACGCGCCAGGACGAGCTCTGCGCGGTGTACCAGGGCTTCAACCGCCAGCAGCCCGGGCCAAGCTCGCCGCTGTTCGCCTACTACCTCGCCATCTACGAGGAGCTCTGGAACCGGCCGAGCGCGGAGCTCACCCTCGGCAGCGCGGGGATGATGGACGAGAAGTTCCCCGGCTGGCGCGCCGACGCGCGCATGTTCGCGCAGACCTTCTACGCGCTGACGGACACGTACCTGCAGTTCGTCTACTTCTGCAGCCGCGTCATCCGCTACCTGCCCGAGCCCGGCCAGCAGCTGGGCAAGCTGCCCTTCGCCGGCGATCTGCCCACGCCCGACCTCGACGACTACGCGGGCGCGCTCGAGGGCAATGGCGCCGTGGACCGCGCGCTGCAAGAAGGCGCCGAGCGTGGCTGGCTCGACCAGAGCCAATCCGGCAGCGAGGAGGATCCGCTCGAGGATCTGCGTCGGCTGACGGCCGTTCCGGGATCGGCCGCGATCCCATTCCGGCAGGCGCTGGTGGAGCGCATCTACAAGCGCCTGGTGGAGCGCTACCGCGTCAAGCTTCCCGCAACCGCGCGTGAGGCACCGGATCCGTACCTGCCCACCACGACGGTGGCCTGGGAGCCGGGCGAGAACCTGCGCAGCATCGACTGGACCCAATCCATCCTCGCCGGCGGCGCCATGGCCGCGCTGAACCCGCTGCGCCGCGAGCTCGAGCCCGAGACGCCGAGCGAGGACAGCTTGGACGGCGTGGCCGTCGAGATCTATCTCGATACATCGGGTTCGATGCCCGCGCCCGATACGCGCGTGAATGCCATGACCCTGGCCGCGCAGATCCTCTCCGCCTCCGCCATCCGCAGCGGCGGCCGGGTGCGCGCCGTCATCTACTCCAGCGACTTCGAGGCCAGCCCCTGGTTCCTCTCCGAGGACAAGGCCCGCGAGTTCCTGCTCCACTACTCCGGCGGCGGCACGCAGTTCCCATTTCCGACGCTCGTGGAGAGCGCGCGTGAGCGCCCCGACGTGCTCCGCGTGGTCATCTCGGACAGCGACTTCCTCTACAACGTGAAGAACCCACCGGCGGGAACGAAGAAACACAAACGTTACAATCCCATGGCGCTCCTGCTCGAGGGAACGCAGCGCAGCAAGCTCTTCGTGGCCCTGCTCTCGCTGTGGAAGGACGCGGAAGTGAAAGAGCTCGCGCCGGCGCTGCGGCTCTCCAACTTTCGCCTCGAGCGGGTGTCCAACCCGGCCGACCTGCCCCAGGCCGCCGCCAGGCTCGCGCACGCCTTCTGGGGCAAATAGGCTCTGACCATGGCGCTGGATCTCAAGCAGCTGGAGCAGGAGTTCGCGGCGGCGCCGCTCACGTCGCCGTACTCGCGGCCGCTCACGCTCGCCGTGCTCAGCGACACCTACCGGCTCGCCGGCCGCGCCCCGCCCAGCGCGCGCGCCTTCGACATCTCCTCGGAAGCCGTCTGGGACAAGCTCGGCGTGCTCGCGCACCTTCTCAACGCCACCGGCCTGCGCGACGAGAGCGTGCGCGGGCTGCGCGCGCACGCGCCCTCGCCGGATGCGAACCTCGCGGCCTTCCTCGAGGCCGTCGAGCCGCTCACCGCAGAGATGATCCGCGGCAACATCTTCCGGCGCGAGGAGCTGGTGCGACGCTGGCTGCTCGCAGTGAGCGGCGACGTGGCCGGCGAGACCGCGGCGCAGAGCCAGGCACGGCTGGAGCAGCTCGACTACCGCAAGACCCTCAGGGAGTACGAGGCCGCGGAGAAGGCGCGCGCCGCCGAGTCGGAGCGCCGCGCCAAGCTCTTGCGCGAGGCCCAGGAGCGCGAGATGGCCGCGCGCGGGTGGCGCGAGTGAAGGAGTCGGTCGCGCGCTTCGAGCGGCGCACGGGCATGCGCTACGACCCGACGCGCACGCTTCGCGCGCTGGGCAAGCCGCTCGCGGCGCGCACGTCGTGTCCGACGCTCTTTCGGTTTCCCTCGCCGGATGCGCTGCAGGCGCTGCTCCAGAATTCGCTGACGCGCTTGGCGCCGGCGGATCGCGCGGTGGTCTGGCTCGCGGCGGATGTCGCGGCCACGGAGCGGCCCAACGCCGCGCGCAACTTCGGGCTCGCGGTGGTGCTGCGGCCGCTGGAGCTGCAGGTGGTGCAGGCCGGGCCGAGCGCGTTCCTGGGCACGAACGCAGCGCTCGGGCCCGACGACGTGTGCTGGGCGCCACCTTCTTCGCTCCAGCGAAAGCTCGCCTGGGACAAGCTCGCGCACGTGGACGACGTGAACGCCGCCCTCGGTCCCAAGCACCACGACGAGCGCTCGCGCGTGCACGACGCCCTCGGCGCGTACCTCGAGGAGCTCGCGCAGCTCGATCACGCCGGCGTGCCGGCGCCGCCGAAGCCGTGGAGCGAGCTCTCGCCGAAGAAGCGCCTGGCGCAGCTCGCCGACGCGGGGATCCGGGGCCGATGGACGCGCGCGCGGTGACTCGCATCGCGCCGGCAGCGCGCATCCAGCGCGACACCCGGCCGCAGCGCACGTTTCGTGCGCGCGCCGATGCGCACCTGGAAGCGCTCCGACGCGGAACGGATCCGACTCGGATCCAGCAACTCGCATCGGCGCTCGCGCGCTCTCCGGCCCACCGTGCGCGCCTGGCTGCGCTCGGGCTCGCGCCGCGCGATCTTCGCTCGCTCGACGACCTTCCGCACTTCCCCACCCTCTCGCGCGCGGAGCTCGCCGAGCAGTGGGACGCATTTCCCGTCGTCGACGTCGAGCGCGAGCTGAGCGTGGCCAGGAGCTCGGGCACCACCGGCGAGCCCGTGCGCGTCGTGCGCGACGCCTACGACAACCTGCACATGTGGACGGTGCTGCGCTTCTGGCTGGAGCGGCTCGGCATCGCGCTGCCGCCGCGGCCGCGGGTGGTGCTGCTCGACGCGCTGCCGGGCGGGCTCGAGTACTCGGTGCGCGTTCCGCTGCTGGGCGACGGCGCGCTGCATCGACTCTCGACCACGCGCATCGACGCGAGCGAGCGACTCGCTCGCGCGAAGCCGAGCGTGATCTTCACGGATCCGGCCGGGCTGCATTGGCTGCTCGGTCAGGAGCGCGTGCCGTCGCCGAAGCTGGTGCTCACCAGCGCGCAGGCACTCGCGCCGGCGCTGCGAGAAGCGCTTCAAGCACGGCTCGGCGCGCCGCTGCTCGACTACTACGCGACCACCGAGACCGGTCCGATTGCCTGGGCATGTCCGCGCGCGCCGGAGCGCTTTCACGTGCTCTCGCCCGATGTGCACGTCGAGTCGGTGAACGGCGAGCTCGTCGTCACGCGGCTTCGCGAGAGCGTGCTGCCGCTTTTGCGCTACCTGCCCGGCGATCGCGGCGACGTGCAGCAGCTCCTTTGTCCATGCGGCTTAGCGGGGTCGTCCATCGTCGGGCTGAGCGGGCGGAGCGCGTGTCGGTTCGTGCGGCCGGATGGCGTGGACATTGATGCCTGGAGCCTCGCGTGGATCTTCAAGCACCACGCGCTGCGCGCGTTTCAGCTCATCCAGCGTGAGCGTGAGCGCGAGCGCTTCACGCTGAAGCTCGACGCGCCCGCACGTGATTCGACGCTCGAGGATCGACTGCGTTCCGCGCTCGTGGCGCAAGGCTGGACCGCGCCCGTGCTCGACGTCGTCCTGGGGCCGCTCGCGACCCAGGCCAAGCCCGAGCCGTTCGTCTGCGAGCTCTGATCAATCGTCGCGACCCGCGGCGATCTCTTCGCGCGAGAGCTGTCGGTGCTGCGACCACTCGCCCGAATTTCCGAGGCAGTGGCGGCACGACTCCATCGGCTCCTCGCGCTCGAGCATCCGCAAGATCCGCTCGGCGAGCCGCGGACCATCGAGCGCGACGCCGTCGTCGTCGGCGAGCGTGTTGGCGATGCCGTGGCGCCGCAGGTACGGCTCGAGCTTCGGGGGCCGCGTGCACATGTAGAAGTGTCCACGATGCACGAGGTGGCAGCGAGTCTTCATCCAGCACTCGTGAAATGCCCGCTGCGTCTGCTCGGGAGACTGCGTCAACTCGCGCGGCGTGACGCGCTGAAACCGATCGAACGCGCGCGCCTGCAGCTCCACGCCGTGCTCGCCACACCGCGCCTCGAGGCGCTCCACGGCCTTCTGCGTCAACGGCGCGCTCGGATAGAGGCTCAGCTTGAGCACGTCCACGTTCGTGAAGAATGCGTCCGGCAGCTCCGCGACCTTGGTGCCGTTGGTGGTGACCTGGATCCGCGGTGCGACCTTCGACGCGCGCGCCGCCTGCAAGCACTCGACGATCTTTGGATGCAGCGTGGGCTCGCCGCCCGTGAGCCGCAGCAGACGTGGCGCGAGCGCCGTGGCCGCGAGTTGAAGATCTCGCGCGAGCCCATCCGGATCCGCGAACGACTCCGGCGCGTGCGGCGAGAGCGGACAGCAGCCCGCACAGCGCAAGTTGCAGTGATCCACCAGGTGCGCCTCGAGCGCCCAGGTCTGGATCCGGCCGTGCGCGAGCTCGTAGCGCATCGCTAGCCGTGCGAGTGCGAGTGACCCGGCCCGTGCGAGTGGCGCACCGCCTTGCGCTTCGACGCACGTCCCGCATCGGGCAGCATCACCACCAGCTCGCCGCGCGTCACGCCCTTGAGCGCGTTCACGTGATCCGCGAAGTGCCGCAGCTCGCCCACCGGCCCCTTGAGCGCGAGCACCTCGAGGCAGTGATCGTGATCCACGTGGAAGTGCAGCGTCGTGAGCACGAGGTGGTGATGATCGTGCCCGAGCTCGGTGAGCTTCTCGGTGAGCTCGCGGCGCGTGTGATCGTAGAAGATGGTCAGCGTGCCCATGGCCTCGCGGCGCGCGTCGCTCGCGGCCACGGTCTCGTTCAGCCAACCGCGGATCAAGTCGCGCAGGGCCTCGCTGCGCGTGGCGTAGCCCTTCTCCGCGATCTTCGCGTCGAAGCCCTCGAGCAGCTCACTCTCGATGCTCACCCCGAACCGCTCCAGCTCGTCTGCCATGCGTCACCTCGGTGCGCCGACCCTATCAATAGAAGGCAGAGAGCGTGATGCGTCCGTTGCGCGGCGCGCCCGGCGTGAAGGCGACATCGGTCACGGGTGCGGCTTCGCCCGGGAGCTGCGTCGTGGTGTCGAATTGCGCCTCGCGCCAATGCGTGCCGAGCAGGTTCTCGATCACCAGCCCGAGCTCGAACATCCGCCAGCGATAGGCAGCGCTCACTTCGAACAGCGTGTAGCCCTGCGCCACGAGCGAGCCGTCCGCGTTGGCCGGGCGATCGGCGACGGAGCGCATGCCGAGCCGCGCTTTCCAGCCGCTCGGGTGCAGCGCGGTCAGGCCCGCGGCGCCGGTGCGCGTGGGCGCGAGCGCCACCGCATTGGCGTTGCTCGGATCCTGCGTGAACACCGCATGCGCAAGCGCGAGATCGGCGTCCGCCCAGAGCCACGGCTGGATCTCGTACCGACCTTCGAGCTCGAGTCCGTAGCGCTGCGTCGGACCGGCGGCCGAAGTCGTGTCCTCATCGGCGTCGAAGACCTGCTCCGATTGCAGATGCAGGCTCCACGCGGTCGCGGCGAGCTCGAGTCGATCGAGCAAGCGCACCCGCGTCCCCAACTCGGCGCCAAACGCGCGTGGCAGTGCGCCCGAGGCGTGCGCCGCGATCACCGCGCGCGCGTCATTCGAGTGGAAGCCGCCGCCGAGGTCGCCGAACAGCTCCCAGAAGTCGGTCGGCCGGACCGCGATCTGCAACTTCGGATTCGCGATCGACGCTTGCACCACGCCGCTCTGCGAACCCCCTGGCCTGAGATCGTCGACTTTGAACGTGAAGAGATCGCCGCGCACGCCCGCGACCACGCGCAGCCATCGGCCCAGGCGCAGATCTTCCGCGAGGTACGCGGAGAGCGAGCTCTCGGCGATCTGCGCGTCGTCGCAGGGATTCACGCCATCATCGAAGCAATCCGACAGCCGCTGACGTTGATGCACGTGCCAGAGCTGGGTGTGGATGTCGTCGAAGCGGGCCTGCGCGCCGAGCGTGCTCGTGAGCTGCGCGGGACCGAGGTGCGAAGTCCGCCCCACGTGCGCATCGAGGCCCGTGGCGGTACGCGCGTCGTCTTGCTCGATCTCGTCGAGGTTCACAGGATCACGCAGCGCAAACGTGAAGTCGCTGAAGAGCGACACGCGATAGCGGAGAACCCACGCTTGAAGTTGCAGCTCCTGCTCGCCCGCGTGCTTCTGCGTGAGCGTGGCGATGAGCTGCTGCCGCTGCGTCTGCCCGCCTTCGCTCGGATCCAGAGATCCGAGCTCCTCCACCCGGCCTTCCGCGACCGCGCGCTCGGGGAGCTGCCCGCTCGAGCTCCACTGTGAGCCGTACGCGTTCGCGAGGAGCGCCAGCTCCAGCTCCGGCGTGATCGAGAGCGTGTCCTTCGCGAACACGTTGTAGCGCTGCAGGTCCTCCGGGTATTGAAAAGGTCCGTTCGTCCCCTCGACGGCCGCCGCGAGCCACGGCGTTCCCGCGAGCTGTGGCGCGGTGCCGATGGCGAGCACGCGGTACTCGTCGAAGCTGCCGTACGTTGCGGAGAGCGAGCTCTCCGCGAACATGCGTCGTGTGCGCAGATTCACGGCACCCGCGGTGTCGAAGTCGCCGAGCTCGGGGTAGTACGGCCCCTTGGTCACGTCGACGCGATCGATGACCTCGGGGAGCAAGAAGTTCGCATCCGCGTAGCCCTGGCCGTGGCCGTGGCTGGGCAGATTCACCGGGACGCCGTCGAGCAGCAGGCTCACGTCAGTGCCGTGGTCGGCGTCGAAGCCGCGCAGGAAGAGCTGATCGGCCTTTCCACCGCCCTGGTGTTGGGCAATCACCAGGCCGGGGACGGCGCGAAGAATGTCCTCGGGCGTGGCGTGCGGCCGCATCACCAGATCGCGCTCGCGGAGCGTGGTCGCAGAGGCCGCCGAGGTGGGCGTCGACGCCACCACCGACGCGCTCAGCGCCAACAGCTTCCCGGCGTCGGGCTCGAACGAACCTGCATCCGGGGCAAAAGGTCCGGCATCCACCTCATCGGTCTCGACGGCCCCCGCGTCGAACGCATCCACACCCTGGGCATGCGCGACACCGGTCACGAGGAGTGTCCACGCGAGGAAGCCCGCGCGCATCTTGTGGCCGGTGTTACGAATATGAATATTCCTCGCACGCCGTTGCTACGAACTCGCATATCTGTGCTACGAAGCCAAGCCATGTCCGCCCTCGCCATCGCCGCCGTGCTGGGCCTGCTCCTGGGGCTGCGCCACGCCTTCGAGCCGGACCACCTGGCGGCCGTGACCACCCTGGTGACCTCGGGCGAGTCGCCGTCGCGCGGCTTCCGCTTGGGCGCCACCTGGGGCCTGGGACACACGCTCTCGCTCTTCGTGGTGGGCGGCGCGCTGTGTGTGCTGCGGCGCCAGCTCCCGCCCGCGCTCGAGGACGGCTTCGAGCTCGTGGTGGCGGTGATGCTCGTGGTGCTGGGCGTGCGCGCGCTGGTCATCGCGGGCCATGGACACGCGCACCCGGCGCCCTCGAACCCAGGGCGCCGCTCGCTGCTCGTGGGCCTCACCCATGGGCTCGCGGGAAGCGGCGCCATGACCGCGATCGCCATGGCGGCCATGCCCGATCCCAAGCTGGCGCTCGGCTACATCGCGCTCTTCGGTGCGGGCTCGGCCGTCGGAATGGGGCTGATGACGGCCGTCGCGGGCCGCGGGCTGCGCGCGCTCGATGGCCGGCAGCAGTGGCAGCGCGGGCTGACCGTGGCCGCCGGGCTGGTCTCGCTGGTGCTGGGGCTGGTCTGGGGGACGCCGCGCGCGGTGCGGCTGGTGTCTCGGCCTGCCGAGTCGGTGCAGCTCTCGCTCCGCTGAGTTGGGACGACGCCCGGGTTCCGCTAGGCTCCACGAGCGGGTGGGACCATGCAAATCCTCGTGGTCGACGATTACGAGCCGTTCGCGCGCTCGCTGCGCAACCTGCTCGGCGACGAGCACGCGGTGACGATCGCGCTCACCCGCGAGCGCGCGGTGGAGCTGCTCGGCCACGGCGTGGCGTACGACCTGGTGCTGCTCGACGTGAACCTCGCCGGCGTGTCGGGCATCGAGGTCTACGAGTTCTTGAAGGCGCGGGGCAGCGCGTCGCGCGTGGTCTTCATGACCGGCGGCATCGACGACTCCGCCCTCGCCGAAGCGCTCGCGCGCATCGATGCCCCGCAGCTGGAGAAGCCGTTCCGCGAGGGCGAGCTGCGCGCGCTGCTGACGCGCTGGAAGACGACCTAGAGCGTCTTCTTGGAGAGCACCTTGCCGCTCGGGTCCACGTCGTAGACGAGCGGCGCGCCAGTGGCGAGCTCGAGCGCGACCACCGCCTCCTTCGAGAGCTGGTCGAGCGCCATCACGATGCTGCGGTTCGAGTTGCCGTGCGCGACGACCAGCACGTTCTTGCCCTGCTTGAGATCGCCGGAGATGCAGCGCTCGAAGAACGGCAGGGTGCGCTTGGCGGTGAGCTCGAGCGACTCGCCGTTCGGCGGGGCGACGTCGTAGCTGCGGCGCCAGAGCTTCACTTGATCCGGGCCGTATTTCTTGGCGAGCTCTTCCTTGTTGAGGCCCTGCAGGTCGCCGTAGTGGCGCTCGTTCAGCGCCTGGTCGCGGATGACGGGCAGCTTGGTGCCCATGGTCTCGAGGATGAGGCCGAGCGTCTCCTGGGCGCGGGAGAGCGCGCTGGTGTACGCGACGTCGAACTTCATGCCCTTCAAGAGCTCGCCGGCGCGGCGCGCTTCGGCGCGGCCGTTGTCGGTGAGCGGCACGTCCACCCAGCCGGTGAAGCGGTTCTCCAGATTCCAGAGCGACTGGCCGTGACGGACGAGGACGAGGGTAGGCATGGCCAGCGATTTAGCACGGCCGCGCGCCGCTTTCAGCGGCTGCGCGCTCGCTGCTCAGCGCTCCAGCCAGACGATCCCGGTGGTATCGCGCACCAGGTTCTTGAGCGGCCGAGGGACGTTCTTCGTCAGCGGCGCCCACAAGCGGGTGACCGTGCCGCGCTTCAGCCGCGCGCCCGCGTCGATGAAGGCCGTCTCGTTGCGCACCTTCCAGCCGAACTGCTCGAACCACTTGCCGCCCTGCCGCGGGCCGAACTGCATGCGCGCGTCGCCGGTGGCGAGCTGCGAGTTCCAGAGCACCTGAACGACCTTCAGCGCGCGCCAGTCGGTGAGGTCCATCATCCAGAAGGCGATGCCGGCCTGGGCGTGAAGATCGCGCGCGAGGCTGACCACGGCCGCTTCGGGCAAGTAGATGAGCAGGCCTTCGGTGAGCACCAGCGCGCGCTTGAAGTCGCGGCCGAGGCGCTGGATGAACGCGAGCCGCTTGGCGTCGTCGGCGAGATCCACGCGCACGCGCTCGAGCTTGCAGCTCGCGGCCACGTCGCCAAGCACGGACTCTTTGTGATCGAAGATCCCCGGCAGATCCGCCTCGATCCAGGTGAGCGACTTGGGAAGCTGCAGCCGCTGCGGACGCGCGTCGAGGCCCGCGGCCATGTTCACCACCGCGTCGACCTTGTCGGTGCGCACGGCCTCGAGGATGAGCTCGTCGATCACGCGCGTGCGCACGGCCATGGCCCACTGCAGGGTGTGCGCGCCGCGCATGCGCTGGGTGAGCTCGAAGCCGCGCTCGCCGGCGAGCATGCGCGCGAAGGGATCGCGGAAGAGCGCGTCGGGGCGCTCGGATTCGCGGGCGCGAAAGGCAGCCACCCAGCGTGCGGTGTCGGAGATGTTCTCAATGGCCATGCGTGCGTCCCACCAGGGTCCCCAAGGTGACGGCGTCTTCGCCGAAGCGCTCGGCGATCTTGTCGAGTGACTTGTGCAGCGCCTCGCGCCGCGAATCGCGCTCGTTGCCAAAGAGCCCGAGCTGCCCTTCCTGCCCGGCGCCCACGAGGTCCATGCCCGCCACGCCCGTGAGCCGCACCTTCTTCTCCAGCGGCACGCGCAGGAGCATCTCCTTGGCCGCGCGGTAGAGCTCCTGCTCGTCGTCGGTGGGCCTGGGCAGCTTCTGCGAGCGGGTGACGACCTCGAAGTCGGCGTACTTCACCTTGAGGTGCGCGGTGTGCGCCTTGAGCTCGGCGCGGCGCAGTCGACGCGCGACGCGCAGGCTCTGCTCCAGCAGGTGTGGCGCGAG
The DNA here is from genome assembly GCA_018266075.1 of Deltaproteobacteria bacterium. Lineage (GTDB taxonomy): Bacteria > Myxococcota > Myxococcia > Myxococcales > SZAS-1 > SZAS-1. The sequence goes on from JAFEBB010000034.1 coordinate 71,161, forward strand.
GGCGGCGGATCCGAACAGATCCTCGTCGAACGTCTCTTCGGCGCCCACGCGCTTGGCTTGTCGGTCGGGCACCACCACGCGCTCGTCATGGCCTTGCGCGAGCGAGATCAGATCCGCGGCGCCGTCGCCCACTTCGGTCCGCAGCAGCGAAGCATCGAAGCGCGCCAGCTGGCCGATCTTGTGAATGCCCAGCCGCTTGAGCGCGCCCGCGAGCTTCGGCCCCACGCCCCACAAGCGCTCGACGGGCAACGGCGCGAGGAACTCAGCCACGCCGTCGTGCGGCACCTCGCGCTGGCCGTTGGGCTTGGCGAGATCCGAGGCGATCTTCGCCGCGAACTTCACCGGCGCGATCCCGGCCGAAGCGGGCAAGTTCAGCTCGTCCCAGATCGCCTTTCGAATCGCGCTCGCCTGCTGCGCGGGCGGACCGAAGAGCTTCACGGAAGCGGTCACGTCGAGGAAGGCCTCGTCGAGCGAGAGCGGCTCCACCTCGGGCGTGAAGCGCGCGAACACGTCGAACACCCTTTCCGAGGCGGCCGTGTACGCGGAGAAGCGCGGCGGCACCACGAGCGCCTGGGGTGCGGCGCGCAGGGCCTGGCTCATGGGCATGGCCGAGCGCACGCCGAACTTCCGGACTTCGTAGCTGGCTGCGAGCACCACGCCGCGCGTCGGGTGTCCGCCGACGATCACGGGCTTGCCCCGCAGCTCGGGCCGATCGCGCTGCTCCACCGACGCATAGAAGGCGTCCATGTCGACGTGGATGATGGCCCGCGCGCTCACCGGCGCAGCATACCCGCGCCGCGTCGTTCACGCCTCGCGCAGTGCGACCAGCACGCCGCTGTACATCAAGAGCCGCGAGCGATCGCCCGCGGGCCCGAGCTCGAAGGAGCTCGTCATCCCCAAGATCGGCACGCCGGGGAGCGCCGTTCGAATGGCGCGCAAGTCTGCGTCGGGCTCGAGGTGCAGCTTCCGGCCGCGGCCGTCGCAGTTGAAGTAGAGCGCCGCCTTCACCTGCTCCGGCTTCTCGAGGCGCTGGAGCGCGCGATTCAGATCGCGCACCGCGCCCAACGTCTCCCGCCAGGCGAACGCGAGCTCCATGCCCTCTTCGACGTCATCCGGCAGCTGCAGCGCGCCCGAAGCGCTGTCGACGCCGACGATCGGGCGGACCACGTGCGCATCCGCGCCGGGCTTGCGCAGCGCGACGAACAACAGATTTGGCAGCTGGGATGGGTCCGAGAGGTTCTTCTCGAGGTGCGCCTTGAGGCCCGCACACGCCTTGCGGCCGCCCACCTCGAGCACCGCGTTGCGCCGCGCCCGCGTCACCTGCTCGAAGGGCGTCACCGGATCCGCGCCCTGGGCCACCACGACCTGCGCGCTGAGCCCTTCCACCTCGGCCATGGCGAACGGGCCCTCGCCCGCGGCGCCGTCGGCGATGGCGAAGAGCGCCTGCGAGCGACCGGCCAGGCCCGCTCCAGCCAGCGCGCCGGGACGCGAACAGACCGCGGCGAGCAGCTCCGGATCCAACCGCCGCGGATCCGGTAGAGCCAGCCGCAGCGACGCCGGCCGACTGAAGCGCTCGAGCTCCGCTGGCGTCGACACCAGCGCGGCCCGGGCGCGCACGCCGCGAACGGCGAGCAGCGCCAGCCCGCGTTGATCCTCGTGCTCGCCCTCGGCGGTGATGACGCCGGTGGTGGATCCGCCCACGAGCGCCGGCCGCCCGAGGGCCATGCAGGCGCGCGCGGCCAGGCTCTGCGCGTCGTCGGCGTACTCGCTGGTGGCCAACAGGACGGCGAGCTCGGCGCGGCCTTGCAGCTTCGGCGCGACCTGGGCGAGCGCCTCGTCGAGCGCCTCGGCAGGGTCCTCACGCGTCGAGTGGCCGACGGCCGCTTCCATGGGCTCAAGGCTAGCGCGCGGCGGCGCTTCCGCGCTGCGCAATCTCTGCGTTGCCACGCATTGCGTCGAAGCTGAAAAAAGGCCAGGGCGGCGCGCTGGTGTGCCCTCCAACCGTCGCGCCGCCCCGTCCTCCCCCGCCCTGTCGCCGGCGCTGCCTTCGCGCCGCGGTGGAGCCGGCCCCCTCCTCCTGAGCGCGCGAGGCCCGACTCCCGTCGAACGCCCGCTCGCCTCCCCCCGGCCCCGTCCAGCTCCGCCGCGACGCCGCGGCGACGCAAGCCTCAAGAGCAAGTGCGGTGCCGGCCTTTTGCCCGCGCGGCGGGGCGTGAAGTGGGTAAATTGGTTCTCCGACACGGTCGTGCGTGGGAGCGGCTGGGTGCTCCACGGGGAGAGTGGACGATGCTTCGGGCGCTGGTGCTGCTCGCGTTGCTGGCGCCCGACGGCGGAGCTCTTGCGCCGGTGCCAGCAGAGAAGCTTCGCGTGGAGAACCTGGGCGCCTCGCCGGTGACGCTGGTCCTGCAGCGCCCCGACGGAAGCACGCCCTGGGGCCCGTTCGAGCTCGGCGCGCATGAGATCATCGAGGTCGGCTACTGCCCTTGCGCGAACCTCACCCTCGAATTGCGCGCGCAACGGCGGAAGTCCGCGCTGCGCTATCCGCTGCACGACCAGACGGCGATCCTGCTCTCCGAAGACCGCTGGAGCGAGGGCGACCCCATCGTCCGCCGCGACGAGCAGGCACCGACCTGCGCGGCCAGCTCGCGCTGTGCGGGACCGGACTTCCACATCGGCCGCTGATCCGGATCCGGCTCAGTGCGCGATGGCCAGCACCAGGGCAACGATCGCAGCGAGGACGATCGCGCCGGCGAGGATGAGCACGCCCGGAAGCTTCGCCTTGGGTGGCGGCTCTCGGCGCGCGGTGCGGCGCGGCGCTTCGGTCACCGGCTCCTCTGCATCCCAGCTCGCGTCGAGGAAGCGGGCCTCGATGTTGCCGAGCTGAAGCCGGTCGCCGGGCGAGAGTCGCGAGTCGCGCACGCGGGCGCCGTTCACGCGCACCACGCCCTCGCCCGCGGCCTGCACACGCCAGGCGCCGCCTTCGAAGAGCAGCCGCGCGTGCAGCACGTCGAGGCCGGGGTCGTTGATCCAGATGTCGCCGTCGCGACCGCGGCCGATGCTGAGGATGGTGCGCACGCACGCAAACTCCTGCTCGCCGACGACGAGCCGCGGCGCCTCCAGCTCGGGCACGTCGTCGACGGCCGCGCGCGTGGCCTTGTCCTTGGGCAGGTTCCGGGCTCGTCCGGGGGCCGTCACGGCCGCGCGGGTATCGGCCTGGCCCGGCGCCGTCACGACCTCCACCTGCGCGTCCTGCGGCTTGGCCGCGCGCGGCCAGCGCGAGAGATCCGCGCGGGGGCCGACGTCGAGGTCCATCTCCTGGAGCTCGTCGGCGAACAGCGCGCGCACCGCCGGTCCCACCACGTCGGAATTCGCTTCGCCACCGCGCAGCTGCAAGAACGACTCGAGCGCGTCGCCGAAGAGCTTGGCGCTCGGGAAGCGGCGCTCGCGCTCGGTGGCCATCGCCAGGAGCACGATCGCCTCGAGCTCCTGCGTGAGCTCCTGGCGCCAGGTCGTGGGCCGCGAGAACTCGCCGTACACCACGCGGAAGAGCACACCCATCATGTCGCCGTCGTAGGGCAGCCGGCCGCAGAGCATCTCGTAGAGCACCACCCCGGTGGCGAAGACGTCGGTGCGTCCGTCGAGCGGCCGCGAGCGCGCCTGCTCCGGCGAGAAGTAGAGGTACTTGCCCTTCACGAAGCCGGTGCGCGTGTGCTCGCGCGAGGGTGAGGGCTGCGCGTAGGCCTTGGCCACGCCGAAGTCCACGAGCTTCACCTCGCCGCCGTAGCCGAGGAGCACGTTCTGCGGCGAGATGTCGCGGTGCACCAGCCCGAGCGGCGCCCCATCGTCGCCCTTGAGCGCGTGCGCGTGCGCGAGCCCGCGACACATCTGCACCGCGATCTGGCACGCGAGCGTCTCCGGAAGCCGCACGCCGTTCTCTCGCGCGCGGTCGATGGCGCGCGCCAGAGGCTGGCCGGCCACGTACTCCATCGCCAGGTACGGCTCGCCGTGGACATCACCCGCGTCGTACACGCGCACCAGGTTCGGGTGCTTGAGCGCCGCGGAGATGCGCACCTCCTCGTCGAACATGGAGTGGAAGTCGCGGCGATGCGCCTGCGAGTGGAGGATGCGCTTGAGGGCCACGGTGCGGCCGCGCGCGTCCTCCGCGAGATCCACGCGGGCCATGCCGCCCTCGGCGATGGGGCGGATCAGCCGGTAGGGACCGAAGCGCTCGCTCGTGCTCGACGCCACGACGCCTCCCCGTCAGCGCCCGAAGACGATCTTCTCCTGCACCAGCAGCCGCGAGGTGATCACCAGACAAATCGCCGCGGCCACGCACGCGCTGAGCGCCGCGACGATCAGCGCCACGCTCGACACCGGATCGCCGCGCATCACGTCGGTCATGAGCAGATCCTGGCTCAGCGTGGGCACCGCGTGCATCCACGCCTGCGGCTTGATCGGGCTCAGCGAGAGGAACATCCCCGGCAGCATGGGCACGAACACCACGAGGGTGACGTACGTCTGCGCCTCCTTGAAGCTGCGCGCGAACGTGGCCACCAGCATCTGCAGCGCGCTGGTGAAGAGCAGCAACGGCGCGGTCACGGCGAGCAGCAACATCTCCTCGTGCATGCCGAACGTGACCTTGAGGCCGAGCTCTTCGAGCGGCGCGCGATGCACCGCCGCGGCCGTGCCCGCGAGCATCACCAGCACGCCCACCAGCGCGTAGACCGTCGTCGCCATCCACTTGCCCAACACGACGGCCGACGGCGGCACCGGGTTCACCAGCAGCGGCTCGAGTGAGCCGCGCTCGCGCTCGCCGGCCATGGCGTCGATGGCCACGTGCATGCCTCCGATGAACGCGCCCATCAGCAAGAAGATGGGAATCATGTTCAGCAGCGTGGCGGCCTGTTGCTGCTTGGTGGAGAGATCGACTTCGTCGGGCGAGATGGCCACGGCGAGCTCGGGATCCACGCCGCGCGCGAGCAAGCGCATGGCGCCGATCTCGTGGCCGTAGAGCCGTAGCAGGCTCTTGGTGCGCTCAATCGAGCGCCGCGTGCGGTTGTTGGATCCGTCTTCGACGACCTGCACCGTCGCGGGCCTCCCCGCGAGGAAGTCCTTGCCGAAGTCCTCGGGGACGACGAGCACCACGTCGAGCTCGCCGCTCTTCACCTTTGCTTCGTAGTCGGCGGGCGCGGTCGAGAGGTGCGCGCCGCTGCGCAGCAAGAAGGCAGCGAGGTTGGGCGCGCGGTCCTGGCCGACCATCGCGATCTCGAGTGGGCGACTGGTGCTCTCCCACGACGCGAGCAGCGTCATCACCATGGCGATCGTGAGCGGCCCGATGAGCGGAAACGCGAGCGCCGACACGAGCGAGCGCCGATCGCGCGCGTGATCGCGGACTTCCTTCCCGAAGATGATCCGAACGAGCCGCATCATGGGCGGGCCTCGTCGGTGGTGAGCTTCACGAAGGCGTCCTCGAGGTTGTCCATGCCGGTCTGCGCGCGGAGCTCGTCGACGGTTCCTTCTGCGCGAACGCGGCCGTGCGCCACGATCACGATGCGATCGCAGAGCGCGGCGACCTCCTGCATCACGTGGCTCGAGAACACCACGCAGCGGCCCGAGTCCTTGAGCCGTCGGATGATCTCGCGCGTGGCACGCGTGCTCGGAACATCGAGACCATTCGTGGGCTCGTCGAGGAGCACGTTCGGCGGGTCGTGCACGAGCGCGCGCGCGAGCGCGACCTTCACCCGCTCGCCTTGCGAGAAGCCCTGCGTGCGGCGATCGGCGATGTCGCGCATGTCGAGCAGCTCGATGAGCTCTTCGGTGCGCTTGGCTAGCCGCGCGTCGTCGAGGCCCTGGAGCTGGCCGAAGTAGCGGATGTGCTCGCGCGCAGTGAGCCGCGGATAGAGCCCGCGCGCATCGGGAAGCACGCCCAGCCGCCGCCGCGACGCGAGCGGATCCAGCGCAGCATCCACGCCGTCGACACGCACCTCGCCGCTGTCAGGCTTCACGAGCGTGTAGATCATGCGCAGCGTGGTCGTCTTGCCGGCGCCGTTGGGCCCGAGCAATCCGGTGATCGCGCCATCGCGCGCGACGAAGCTCACCTCGTCCACCGCGACGACGGATCCGAACTGCCGATGCAGCTTCACGGCCTCGATCATGGCGTCGGCCCCGCGAAGCTCTCGAAGAACGGCGGGCGGCCGAGCGTGCTCACGCAGCCGGCATCGAGCGCGTCGGCATTTCCAGCGGCGATGAACTGTGCGACGAGATCCGGCACGCAGCCTTGCGGCGTGGTGCCGTGCCCGACGCCGGGGACGATCACGTGCGTGCCGTGCGAGAGCCCGGCCTTCGCTTCCTCGGCGCGGCGCGGCGGCGTCACCGGATCCAACTCACCCGAGAGCAGCAGCACCGGCCGATCGCTCTTTACGACCTCGTGGTAGCTCGGATCCACTTTGCCTCGCGGCCAGAACTCGCAGACGTCGCTGAGCTGCTGCGCGTAGGTGTCGCCGAAGTACGTCTCGGAGGTGTTCACCTTGGCGCGCGCTTCCTTCGTCGCCATGGGCGCGTCCTCGGCGCAGATCACGCTGAAGAACATGCCTTGATCGATGCCCGCGCCGATGCCGCCCGAGACGCCAAACGCCTGCGCCACGAACGGACCGAAGTCACCGTGCGACGCGCGCTGAATGATCAGTGGCAACAGCGATGAGATCTCCGGCTCGTAGAGCAGGCTGTGCAGGTTCATCACGAAGCCATCGCGCGTGATGGTGAGATCCGTCGGCGCGCCGGTGAGCGGGTGTGCCACGGTCACGTGCGCGGGTTGCGCCGAGAGCTTGGCCAGAAGCGCAACGAACTGACCCCTGAGATCTGGATAAGTCTTGCTGCACGTGGCGTCGGCGGCGCAGGCGTCGAAGATGAGCTCGAACGCGCGCTGACCGTCGCTGGCAATCGTCAGCATCAGCGAGTTCGTCGGAGGTGCCACGCCGTCGATGACCGCGGCGCGCACGTGATCGCCGTGCTGACGCAGATACACAAGCGCGGCGCGCGTGCCGTAGCTCGCGCCCCACACGTTGATCTGGTCGTAGCCGAGCGCGCGCCGGACGTCGTCGAGATCGTCCATGGCAATCGTGGTCGTGTAGCGGCGCACGTCGGTGCCTTCCTTGGCGTAGCGATCGAGGCACGCGTGCAGCACGGGCTTGTCGAGGCCGATGCTCAGCCGCTCGGCGAGCCCCGCGTCCTCGGCGCCTTCGCACTTGAGGCCGTTCGACTTGCCGGTGCCGCGCTGATCCACGAACACCAGATCGCGCGTGCGGCGCACCTTCTCGAAGAGCGGCAGAACTTTGTCCACGAGGTCGGCCGCGGCCTGCCCCGGCCCGCCCGCGAGGATGAAGAGCGGATCCGGCTTTCGATTTCCGGAGAGCGCGGGCACCACCGCGACGCGCAGGCCGATCTTCTTGCTGGCCGGATCCGCGCGATCCTCGGGGACCTCGAGCGTGCCGCACTTCACCTCGTCGTTGACGCCCTTCAGGCGACAAGGCGCGAGCGTGAGCGTGGGCTTCGTCTCGGCGGCTTGCACGGGACGATCGTCGATCGCGCGGAGCAGAAAGAAGACGCCCAGCGCCACCAGCCCGAGCTGCACGAGTCGCCGCATCGCCGCAGGATACCCAGCGTTCGGCGCGCGAGCGACGACGATTCACCGCTTGCGGCGCACGAGCACCACGGGCACCAGCAGCGCGAGCAGCTCCATCGCATCAATCGACGCGCACGAGCCGCGCACCTCGGGCAGCTTCGCGAGCGGCTTGGGCTCCTCGACGTGGCCGCCATCGGGCAGCTCCACGAACGCAACCGGGCCCGCATCGGGCTCGCAAGCGTGGCCGCCGTCCTTCTCGCCGTCGATCACGCCGTCGCAGTCGTCGTCGACGCCGTTGCAGGTCTCGGCCTTCGGCTCCACCACCTGCTTGCACGCGAGGTTTCCGTCCACGCAGCGCAGCTCGCCCACGCCGCACGGACCCGGCAGGCCCGCGTCGCAGCTGCCCGCGTCGATCGGATCCGCGCCGCTGCAAGCGCCGTAGTCGTCCCACTGGCAGCTCGCGTTACAGGTGCGCGCGTGCGTGCCGCAGGTGCCGCACGCTTCGCTGTCGGAGTCGCCGGGATGGCACGCGCCCTCGTCGCTGCACGCGCCCCAGCCGCCCCAGGCGCCGTCGTTGCCGCAGCCGCGCGATTGCGTGCCGCAGTTGCCGCAGCTCTGCGTCTGCGTGTCGCCGGGGCTGCACGCCACCTGGCCCGCGCGGACGATGAAGCCGCCGGTGAACCAGCTCGCCGAGTAGTTGGCGGAGTCCATGCCGTAGTTGCCCCAGCAGTTCTCCTCGTGCACGGTGATGTTCCCGCCGCCGTTGAGCGACGTGGTGAAGGCCACGTGGCCGTAGCTGGTGGTGTCGTTGTTGGCGATGGAGCCGACCACCGGGCTGGAGAGCACCTGGTACGACGCGTTCGCGGCGGCGTTGCCGTGCCACTGGTTCGCGTTGCCCCAGCCCGGCAAGCCCACGCCCCACGCGCAGCACGCGGCCTCCCACGCGTACCAGGTGCAGTTGCCGCCATTGTCGCAGCACGGGTACGGGTCGTTGGCGCCGCACTGGCAGTCGTCCTTCTGATCGCCGCACTGGTAGACCGCGTGCGCCGATGCGGGAACGAAGAGCGCGAGCAGCGTCGCGATCGTGGCGACGCGCTTCACTGCGTCACCTCGAACGAGTCGAGCGCCGCTTCGAATTCTGCTGCGGCGCGCAGGTCGTCCTTGTTGATGCAGGTGATGCGCACGACCTTGCCGTCGACGGCGAACACGGCGGTGCGGCGTCCGAACTGCTGGCCGGTGCGCGGGTGCTCGAAGAGGACCGCGGGCGTGTGGCCATGCATCGCGTGCCAGGGCATCTGCGCGCGATCAGGCGTGAGCAGGAAGGGGAGGTGCTCCGGGATCCAGGCGTCGAGCGGCTGCTGGCGCGGGTTCGCCCAGATGCCGATCTCCAGCTCGTAGCCATTGGGCCCGGAGAGCGTGAGCACGTCGGTCATCTGCGACTCGGCGGCGTTGGCGAAGTGCCGGCTCTCGATGAGCGTCTGCGTGAGCGGCACCGAGAACGCCACGTGCGCGCGCGCGTCGACGTGGTGGCGGAAGGTGAGGCCGTCCCAAACGAGCGGATCCGAAGATCCGCCACCGGCCGAGAGCGCCACGAGCGCGAGCATGTAAAACGGATTCACGTACGCATTGTCGATTGAAGCGGCCGCGAGTTGCGTCGGGGCTGCGCTACGCTGGCGCCCGGGGGCGATCGGCATGAATCGGCTGGAGATTCGTCGGGCTTCGGACCTGGCCGACTTCCTCGCGGCGCCGATGAACGCGGTTCTCGAGGGCAGCAGCTACACCTTCTACAACCTGGGCCAGCTCTGTGGCTGGCGCGTGTGGGGCCAGCCCTCGCGCGAAGAGGCTCAACAGCTCGTCGCGGCCATCGGCACGGCCTATGCCCCGGGCGCGCCGCCGTACCACTCGCTCGTGGACCTGCGGCACCTGGAGCGCGTCGACGGTGCCGGCTTCGAGATCTTGCTGCGCTTCGTGGAGCAGCACCGCGCGCGCATGGCCACGCAGCTCGTGCGGCAGGCGGTGGTCCGGCCCGCGGGGATGATGGGCGCGCTGGCCTCGGGCTTCTACGTGCAGCTCGTGCCCCGGCATCGCGTTCAGGTCTTCGACACCCTGAAGCAGGCGGCGCGCTGGCTCTCGCCGCCGGGGCGCGCGTCGCTGGCGTGGCTGGTGAAGGCGCTCGAGGCGCAGCCGGAGCCCACGCTTTCGCTCCAGCTCCGGCGCTGGCTGGCCACGAACCTCGCCGCGCCCTCTCCGCGACACGCCGCGCGGGCGCTGGGCGTGTCGCTGCGCACCCTGCAACGACGGCTGCACGCAAGCGGCAGCTCGTTCCAGGCCGAGCTCCGGGTGGCGCGCGTGCAGCACGCCCAGAAGCTGCTGCTCGAGTCGACGCTGAAGCTGGCAGCCGTCGCGCAGGAGAGCGGCTTCTCCTCCTCGCAGCAGCTGGCGACGGCGTTCGCGGCCGAGCTGCGCACGACGCCCTCTGCGTTCCGCAAGCGCTACGCAAGCGCGGGGCTGCTCAAGGCGCCGCGGTGAGCCCGTCGATGACGTGGCGGTAGACCACCGGATCCCAGAACGGCGAGAAGTGGTCCACCGGGTAGGCGCAGAGCTCCACGTTGTGCGCGCCCGCCACGACGGCGGTGTCGTGCGGAAGGATGAGATCGTCGTGGCAGCTGTAGATGGAGGTGAACCGCACCGTGGCAGGCACCGGCTCGCGGTCCACGCGCGCGAGCACGGCGCTGTCCCGGCGGATGTCGCGCATGCCCTGCCAGTCGACCACAGGATCTGCGATGCGTGCGGGTGCGCTCCCGTGGTGAGGTGAGACGAAGGTCACGAGGTGGGCGATGCGCTTATCTCCCCCGAGCAGCTCCAGGTAGTAGCGCGACACCACGCCGCCCACGCACTGCGCCACCACGTCGATGCGCTCCTGGCCCGAGGCCGCCGCCACCCGCTCGATCTCCGCGGCCAGCCGCTTGGCCGAGGGCACCACGCCGTCGGTGAGCAGCTCGGGATCCTCGTAGAGCACGGGCGTGAAGCCGTCGCGGCGCAGGCGCTCGGCCATGGAATCGAACATCTCCTTGCCGATGGTCATGCCCGGGTAGAGCAGCACCGTCTGGCCGTGGCCTACCGGATGCGGCGGATCCGGATCCGGCGCGGGCTGCTTCATGTCGTCGGCGTGCTGCGCGAGCCAATAGCTGCGCCAGGCTTCCGGGCTGCGCGGGTTCTTCACCGCAGGGGCGAGCCCGGTGCAGCCGAGCGTCGCCGGGGCAATCAGGAGCAAGAGGGTGAGCGTTTTCATGCGCGGGCTTCTAGGCCTGCGCGCCACCGCCGCGCGTCTCGTCGCGCGCCATCCGTGTACCGCCGCGCGCCAGGGCTACTTCTTCGAGCCCACCGACACCGCCACCTTCCCCCAGACGAAGATCAGCACCAGGCCCACGCTCCCGAGCAGCATCGCGTCGCGGCGGTGCGCGAGCTCCCAGGCCTGCGCCATCAGCCCGTTGCCGCGCAGGTTGAGCCCCAGCGATTGCGGCTGCAGCACGCCGAGGTGGATCAGGGCCATCACCCCGACCACCACGCAGAGCACCGCCATCACCGATGCAAAGAGGACGCGCACCTCCCCATCATGCCTCGGCTTGTGGGCGAGGTGCTCGCATTTGGTCACCCGGAGAGGAACTCACGGCCGAGCCCGCTTAGATTGCGCGCCTTCACGAGAGGGACATCGATGCGAGCCATCTGGATCACCCGCCACGGCGGCCCCGAGGTGCTGCAGGTCCGCGACACGCCGGATCCCACGCCGGGCCCGGGCCAGGTTCGCCTCAAGGTCCACGCCGCCGGCCTCAACTTCGCGGAGATGATGGCGCGCCAGGGCCTCTACCCCGACGCGCCCAAGCCGCCCTGCGTGGTGGGCTACGAGGCCTCGGGCGTCATCGACGCGCTCGGCGAGGGCGTGAGCGGTCCGCCCGTGGGCACCAAGGTCATCGCGCTGAGCAAGTTCGGCGCGCACACCGACTCGCTCGTGGTCCCCGCGGGACAGGTGCTGCCGATGCCCGAGGGCATGACGTTCGAAGAAGGCGCGGCGCTGCCGGTCGTCTACCTCACCGCCTACCACATGCTCTTCCGCGTGGGCTGGCTGCGGCCAGGCATGAAGGTGCTGATCCACATGGCCGCGGGCGGCGTGGGGCTCGCGGCGCTGCAGCTCTGCCGCACGGTGCCGGGCGTGGTGACGTTCGGGACGGCGTCGGCGTCGAAGCACGAGGTCATCAAGCAGCACGGCTGCGATCACCCCATCGACTACCGCTCCGTGGACTACGCCGCCGAGGTGCGCAAGCTCACCAACGGCCAGGGCGTGGACCTCATCCTCGACGCGCTCGGCGGCGAGGACTGGAAGAAGGGCTACGACCTGCTCGGGCCCGCGGGGCTGCTCATCGCCTTCGGCTTCGCGAACATGGCCTCGGGCGAGACGCGCAACCTCTTCCACGTGGTGAGCAACTTCTTCAAAGTTCCAAAGTACTCACCCATGAAGCTCATGGATGACAACAAGGGCGTCACCGGCGTGAACGTGGGGCACCTCTGGGGTCACCAGGAGCTTCTGGTGGGCGAGCTGAAAGCGCTGCTCGAGCTCTACCAGCAGAAGAAGATCAAGCCGGTCATCGACAGCACTTATAAGTATGAGCAGGCCGCCGAGGCGCACAAGCGCATCTCGGAGCGCAAGAACGTGGGCAAGGTCGTCCTCGTGCCCTGAACGGCGCGAGCTCCAAGTAGGCTGGCCCATGTTGCATCTCCGCGCGAGCGATGGCGGCATCGACGTCGGCGGCGCGTTCGTGGTCAATCCGCGATCGCCCGTCGCACGCGCGGTGGTCACGCACGCGAGCCGGATCCGCGACGCGCTCTCGGCGGCCGAGCTCGTGGTCCCCGCGCCGCTCGCCTTCGCGCTGCCGGATGGACATGCCGCGCGAATCGTCGAGCCCGATTCGACGTTCACGCTGGGCGGGCTCGAGCTTCAATTCGATCCCTTGCTGCAGCTCCACATCGCGGGCACGACCATCGTTACCGGCGCGCCGGCGAAGGCCAGTCGGCCGTGCGAGCAGCTCGTGCTCGACGCGACCTACGGGCTGCCGATCTTTCGTTGGTCCGCGCGTGACGAGCTCGTCGACGCGCTCCGGATCTGGCGGCAGCTCAACATCGACGCAGGTCGGCCCATGCTTCTTTGCGCCGAGCCGACGGATGAAGCGCTGCAGCTCATCGATCTGCTCGGCGACGTCTTCGCGCATCCGGAGATCGTAGCGCTCGCGCGGAGGACCGGTCGGCGCGTGGAGCTGCTCCCCGCGCGCGGCGCGACGAAGGCCGCCGCCGGCAAAGTGATCCTCGCGCCGCCCTCGGAGCTCGACGCGCCCGCGCTGCCCAAGCTCACCGGCCATGAGAAGGCGCTCGCGTCGGGTCGCATGCGCGTGCGCGGGAATCGCCGCCGCCTCGCGATCCATCGCGGCTTCACGCTCTCCAGCCGCGCCGACTGGCCCGCGCTCTTGTCGGCGATCGACGCGCACCGCGACGCACAGCTCGTGCTCACCGGCGCGCATGCATCGACGCTCACGCGATTCCTGGCGACACGCGGAATGACTGCGAGCGTGCTGTCGTGAGGCGCTTCGTCGCGCTCTTCGAGGCGCTCGACCAGACGCAGTCCACCTCCGGCAAGACCGCCGCGCTCGCCGACTACTTCCGCACCGCACCCGCCGACGACGCCGCCTGGGCGCTCACCTTCCTCACCGGCCGGCGCCTCAAGCGTCACCTGCCCTACGGCCTGCTCGCGCAGTGGGCCGCCGAGCTGACGGGCGTAACCGATTGGTTAATTGGTGAGTGCTGGGGCGAGGTGGGGGATCTCGCGGAGTTGGTGGCGCTGCTCCTCGATACCGCGGGCCTGCTCCGGCCTTCGACGCCGGGCGAGCTCTCGCTGACGGCGTGGGTGGAGCAGCGCATCCTGCCGCTGAAGGAGCTCGACGAGCCGGCGCAGCGCGCGCAGCTCCTGAGCTGGTGGCGCGAGCTCGACTTCAGCGGGGTGCTCGTCCTCAACAAGCTGCTCACCGGCGAGTTCCGGGTGGGCGCCGCGGAGACGCTGGTGCTGCGCGCGATCGCGCAGGTCGCCGAGCTGCCGCCGGACGTCGTCGCGCACCGGATGATGGGCACCTGGTCGCCCACCGCGGACGCGTTCCGGACGCTGGTGGCGCCGCAGACCGCGGAGTCGTCGCGGTCGCAGCCGTATCCGTTCTACCTGGCGTCGCCGCTGCAGGATCCCATCGAGACGCTCGGCGATCCCTCGGCGTGGCTCGTGGAGTGGAAGTGGGACGGCATCCGCGCGCAGGTGATCCATCGCGGCGATGAAGTGCACATCTGGTCGCGCGGTGAGGAGCGCATCGGCGATCGTTTCCCCGAGATTCGCGAGGCCGCGCGACTCTTGCCCGAGGGCACGGTGATCGACGGCGAGATCCTCGCCTGGCGCGGCGACAAGCCTCTCCCCTTCTCCACGCTCCAGCGCCGCATCGGTCGCGTCGAGCTCACGCCCGAGATCCTCGCCGACGCGCCCGCAGTGCTCATGGCCTTCGATCTCCTCGAGGACGGCGGGGTGGATCAACGCGAGCGCCCCTTGCGCCAGCGGCGCGCGCGGCTGGCGGAGCTGCTGCAAGGTCGCCCGCCGGCGCTGCAGCTCTCGGCGACGCTGACGGGGAGCTGGACGGAGCTCGCGGCGCAGCGCGAGGGCGCGCGGAGTCTCGGCGTGGAGGGGCTCATGCTCAAGGCGCTCGACGGCCCGTACCGCGCGGGGCGAAAGCGCGGCGAGTGGTGGAAGTGGAAAATCGCGCCCTTCACGCTCGACGCGGTGCTCATCTACGCGCAGCCCGGCAGCGGGCGCCGCGCGAGCCTGCTCACCGACTACACCTTCGGCATCTGGAAGGAAGGCGCGCTGGTGCCCATCGCCAAGGCGTACAGCGGGCTCTCCGACGCAGAGATCGCCGAGCTCGACGCCTGGCTGCGCGCGCACACCCGCGAGAAGCACGGGCCGGTGCGCGTGGTGGATCCGGAGCTCGTCTTCGAGCTGGCGTTCGAGGGCATCGCGCTGTCCAGCCGGCACAAGAGCGGCATCGCCGTGCGCTTCCCGCGCATCCTGCGCCAGCGCCTCGACAAGAAGCCCGCCGACGCCGACACCCTCGAGCGGGTGCAGGAGCTGCTCGCGCTGCACGGCTCGAGCGACCGCGACGGCTAGGAGCCTGTCCGGGTAAGCGGTGTTGACAGAGAGTGACTGTAGCCGAGC